>DATDLO010000452.1:0-4812 GCA_036519215.1 Oxalicibacterium sp. | reverse complement strand
CCGCGAACGCTTCCAGAAAATGCTGCACGAACTGAAGCTGCGCCAGCCGCCGAACCGCACTGCACGCACCGAAGAAGATGCTTTGCGTCTGGCGCAGGAAATCGGCTATCCGTTGGTGGTGCGTCCTTCCTATGTTCTCGGCGGCCGCGCGATGGAAATCGTGCACGAGCAGCGCGATCTGGAACGCTACATGCGCGAAGCCGTGAAAGTATCGAACGATTCGCCGGTGCTGCTGGATCGCTTCCTGAACGATGCGATCGAGGTGGACGTCGATTGCCTGTCCGACGGCAAGCGTACCTTCATCGGCGGCGTGATGGAGCACATCGAACAGGCCGGCGTGCACTCGGGTGATTCTGCCTGCTCGCTGCCGCCGTATTCGCTATCGCAGGACACGATCGCCGAACTGAAGCGCCAGACCTCGCTGATGGCCAAGGGCCTGAACGTGGTCGGCCTGATGAACGTACAGTTCGCGATCCAGCAGCAGGAAGTCGACGGCAAGGTGCAGGACATCGTCTACGTGCTGGAAGTCAATCCGCGTGCATCGCGTACTGTGCCGTATGTATCGAAGGCAACTGGCCTGCAACTGGCGAAGATTGCTGCACGCTGCATGGTAGGCCAGTCGCTGGACAGCCAGAAGATCGTCAACGAAGTCGTGCCGGAATACTTCAGCGTCAAGGAAGCAGTATTCCCGTTCGTGAAGTTCCCGGGCGTCGATACCATTCTCGGTCCGGAAATGAAATCGACCGGCGAGGTGATGGGCGTCGGTAAGACCTTCGGCGAAGCCTTCGTCAAGTCGCAGCTGGGCGCAAGCATCAAGTTGCCGCGCGAAGGCAAGGTATTCCTCAGCGTGAAGAACAGCGACAAGCCGATCGCCGTACAGATCGCAAAGGATCTGGTTCGTATCGGCTTCTCGGTTGTGGCAACCAAGGGGACGGCTGTCGAGATCGCTGCTGCCGGCATCGAGGTGCAATCGGTCAACAAGGTTGCCGAAGGCCGGCCGCACATCGTCGACATGATCAAGAACAATGAAATTGCGCTGGTCATCAACACGGTCGAGGAAAAACGCAGTGCGATTGCCGATTCGCGTACGATCCGCACGTCAGCGCTGGCTGCTCGCGTGACGACGTACACGACGATCGCCGGTGCGGAGGCCGCAGTGGAAGGCATGGCCCATCTGGACGAGTTGCACGTCTACGATTTACAAGGCCTGCATAAAACTTTACACTAGACCCAAAGTCAAACCGTAACCACAGAGGTCACAGAGGGCATCGGATATCCCGATGTTATCTGCGGCCTCTGTGGTTTTCCACTTATTGGAATGAAATCATGAGCACTCCTATTACTCTGTACGGTGCGAATCTTCTGAAGGAAGAATTGCAACGTCTGAAAACCAAGGATCGTCCGGCTGTCATCAATGCCATTTCGGAAGCGCGTGCGCAGGGCGATTTGTCGGAAAACGCCGAATATGATGCTGCCAAGGAACGTCAGAGCTTCATCGAAGGCCGTATTGCGGACATCGAAGGCAAGCTCGGCTCGTCGCAGATCATCGATCCGAAAACGCTGGAAGCCGACGGACGCATCGTGTTTGCCTCGACGGTGGAGCTGGAAGACCTGGAATCGGGAGATATCGTCACTTACCAGATCGTGGGCATCGATGAAGCGGACCTGAAGGAAAACAAGGTATCGATCACGTCGCCGATCGCGCGTGCCATGATCGGCAAGTACGAAGGCGATGTGGTGGCTGTGGAAGCGCCGGCCGGCTTGCGCGAATACGAAGTGCTGAAAGTTCGTTACATCTGATCATGCTGACCCGCTGCCGCTTGCTGATTGCCGTACTTTGGGTAGGTGCACTGTGGACGGTGGGGTTCATCGTCGCGCCGACGCTATTCGCGACATTGGCGGACAAGGCACTGGCGGGCACGATTGCCGGCAGCCTGTTCCGCGTGATGGCGTGGATGTCGATTGCCTGCGCGGTATTGCTGCTGGTGCTGCGCAAGAACATGGATGCTGCACATGCGCGGGCAGCGCTTTGGCTGATTCTCGGCATGGTGGCTTGCACGTTGATCGGCTATTTCGCCTTGCAGCCGCAGATGGCGGAGTTGCGTCTGGTTCTGCATGGCGCCGCCGACGCAGGGCAACTGGCCGATGCGAAGAAGCAGTTCGGCATTCTGCATGCCGTTTCCACCGGGTTTTATCTTGTGCAGAGCATCCTGGGTGCGCTGCTGGTTCTCAGGATGCGATGACGTGATGTGCGTGCTGGCAGCACCAGCGCGCCTGTAGCGTCGGTCAGCGACCGAGCGCCGATTTCTTCGTGCTTTTCTGACGCGTTTTGGCGCGCTTGATGGAGCCGCCCTGGGTGACGCGCTCATTTCCCTTGACCATGACCTTGGTGACCGACGGGCGTTTGGTGCCGCTTGCACTGGCCTTGACGATGGTGACCTCGCGCATTCCCTTGCCGCGCGATTCGCTGCGCGATTTGGCAGCTTCTTTCTTGGGACGATAGACGACGAGCAATTTGCCGATATGCTGGATCGGCGCGGTGCCGAGTTCGCTGCAGATGGTGTCGTAGATGGCGATGCGTGCCTCGCGGTCGTCGCCGAATACACGAATCTTGATCAGCCCGTGCGAATCGAGGCTGGCATCGATTTCCTTGAGTACGCCGGGCGTCAAACCGGCTTCTCCGATGATGACGACAGGGTTGAGCGCGTGAGCGTCGGCGCGCAGCGCGCTGCGCTCGGCCGGAGTGATTTTCAGCATGATGGGTCGGAATGAAATGATCGGTTCGCAAAGACAGCGGATCGTGTCCTTACGAATGGTATAAACCGGTATTCTACGCGAATGGCAAAGAAGAAATTAAACAAAAGCTGGCTGCACGACCACATCAACGATCCGTATGTGAAATTGGCGCAGAAAGAGGGCTATCGTGCCCGTGCCGTCTATAAGCTGAAGGAAATCGACGAGGACGAAAAGCTGATCAGGCCCGGGCAGATTATCGTCGATCTGGGCTGCACGCCGGGGAGTTGGGCGCAATATGCGCGCAACAAGCTGGCCGGTGCGGCTGGCGGCGGCATCAACGGCACGATCATCGGCCTGGACATGCTGCCGATGGAGCCCATCGCCGACGTGCACTTCATTCTCGGCGATTTTCGCGAGCAGGACGTGCTGGAACAACTGGAGCAGGTGCTGAAAGGCCAGAAAGTTGATCTGGTGCTATCGGATATGGCACCCAATCTCTCCGGCATCGCCGTCGCCGATGCGGCGCGCGTGCAGGATATTATCGATCTGGCAGTGGATTTCGCGCAGCATCACATGAAGCCGTCAGGTTCGTTGCTGGTAAAGTGTTTCAACGGCTCCGGATACAATTATCTGGTGGAAAAATTCCGTCAGGAATTCAAGACCGTTACCCAAAAGAAGCCCAAGGCCAGCCGCGACAAGTCCTCGGAGATATTTTTACTTGGAAAAACGTTGAAAAATCCGCTTTGACAACGTTTTCAGCCTTGTTTCAGGACGATTTGTCCCCATACCGGATACTGCACGTCACGGTGTTTACGAGTAGAATCAATCTACATTTCCAAGCAAAAGGCGCGTCTGGCGTCGAGGAGTCCTAGTGAACAACATGTTTTCCAAGGCCGCCATCTGGGTGGTCATCGGCATGGTCCTTTTCACGGTGTTCAAGCAGTTCGACGGCCGTACGGCGGCCGGCGCAGCGACACCGATTCCGTATTCCGATTTCCTCGACGAAGTCAAAGCCAAACGCATCCGCGAAGCCACGATTGAAGACCGCGTTATTGTCGCGACTACGACCGACGGCAAGAAGATCAAGTCCGCCATCACCTATCTGGATCGCGGCCTGATCGGCGACCTGATCAACAACGGTGTGAAGTTCGACGTCAAGCAGCCGGAAGAGCAATCTTTCCTGTCGCAGATATTCATTTCCTGGTTCCCGATGCTGTTGCTGATCGGTGTCTGGGTATTTTTCATGCGACAGATGCAGGGCGGCGGCAAGGGCGGGGCATTTTCGTTCGGCAAGTCCAAGGCGCGCATGCTGGATGAAACGCAGAATGCCGTGACTTTCGCCGACGTTGCCGGTTGCGACGAAGCCAAGGAAGAAGTCGGCGAACTGGTCGAGTTCCTGCGCGATCCGTCGCGTTTCCAGAAACTGGGCGGACGCATTCCGCGCGGCGTGCTGATGGTCGGCCCTCCGGGTACCGGTAAAACCTTGCTGGCGCGTGCGATCGCCGGTGAAGCCAAGGTACCGTTCTTCACGATTTCCGGTTCGGACTTCGTCGAGATGTTTGTCGGCGTCGGCGCATCGCGTGTACGCGACATGTTTGAAAACGCCAAGAAGCATTCGCCTTGCATCATCTTCATCGACGAGATCGACGCGGTCGGCCGCCATCGTGGCGCCGGCATGGGCGGCGGTAACGACGAGCGCGAACAGACGCTGAACCAGATGCTGGTCGAGATGGACGGCTTCGAGCCGAATTCCGGCGTCATCGTGATTGCTGCGACCAACCGTGCCGACGTGCTGGACAAGGCGTTGCTGCGTCCGGGCCGATTTGACCGTCAGGTCATTGTTGGCCTGCCGGATATCCGCGGCCGCGAGCAGATACTGAACGTGCACATGCGCAAGGTACCAATCTCTTCCGACGTGCAGGCCGGCATTCTGGCGCGTGGTACGCCGGGCTTCTCCGGTGCCGATCTGGCTAACCTGGTCAACGAAGCAGCATTGTTTGCCGCACGCCGCAACAAGCGTCTGGTTGAGATGCAGGATTTCGAGGACGCGAAGGACAAGATCATCATGGGCCCGGA
>DATDLO010000451.1:0-3756 GCA_036519215.1 Oxalicibacterium sp. | reverse complement strand
TCAGCATCCTGTTGTTCCTGCTGGCTTCAGCCTCCGAGAATTCCAATTCCTTCGAGCGCAACTATCCCTGGCTGCTGATCCTCAACGCCGTGGTTGCCGCCGCATTGCTCGGCCTGGTCGTGCTGCTGCTAGTGCGGCTGTACAAGCGCTACCGCCGCGGCAAGTTCGGCTCGCGCCTGATGGCGCGGCTGGTACTGCTGTTCGCCGTGATCGGCATCCTGCCCGGCGCGGTCATCTACACGGTGTCGGTGCAATTCGTCTCGCGCTCGATCGAATCGTGGTTCGATGTGCGTGTCGAATCGGCACTGGAAGCCGGTCTCAATCTCGGCCGCGCCGCGCTCGATTCCTCACTCAGCGAATTGCGCGTCAAGGCCTCCAACATGGCGCTGGAATTGTCCGACATGTCGGACGCCACGCAAATCACGCAGCTGTCGCGCATGCGCGATCAAAATCTGCAGCAGGATGCGCTGATCGTCTCCGGTAACGGCCAGATGGTCGCCAGCGCCGGCACGCAACTCAATGCGTTGCTGCCCGATTTCCCGAGCGCCGAGATGCTGCGCCAGGCGCGCCAGACGCGCGGTTATGCCGCCATCGAAGGCAATGCCGATTTCCAGGACAGCAGCAGCCCTGCCGCCGATACGAATACCATCACTTCGCCATCGCCGAATCCGGCCGGCCTGCGGTTGCGCGTCGTCGTTGAAATCCCGACCTCCGTCCGCGCCATGGCGCTGCAGAACGAACCGCGCTACCTGCAGCTGATGCAGCCGGTGCCCACGCAGCTGGCGGTGAATGCGGAAGCATTGCGCGTGGCCTACAGCGAATACCAGGAACGCTATCTGGCGCGCACCGGCCTGCGCAAGATCTACATCGTGACACTGACGCTGACACTGCTGCTCGCGATCTTCGGCGCAATTGCCGCCGCCTTCCTGATCGCCAGCGATCTCGCCAAGCCGCTGCTGCTGCTGGCCGAAGGCACAAAGGCGGTTGCCGAAGGCAATCTATCGCCGCGCCCCATCATCGCCACGTCCGACGAACTGGGCACGCTGACGAAATCGTTCAACACGATGACACGCCAGCTGGCTGACGCACGCGCCTCGGTCGAGAAGAACCGCTCCGAACTGGAAGCGGCCAAGGCTTATCTCGAATCGGTGCTGGCCAACATGTCGGCCGGCGTCATGGTGCTGGACCGCAATTTCCGGCTCGTCACCTGCAACGAATCGGTGGAGCGCATCCTGCAGCGTGATTTCGCGCAGCACGCCGGCAAGCCGCTGGAAGAGATCACGGGTCTCGGCATGTTTGCGCAGATCATCACGCAATCGTTTTCCGCGCAAAGCGCACAATCGGTCGCCGTCGGACACGACGCGGAAAACCTGCACTGGCAACGCCAGATCGATATCCCGCGCGATACCGATGTCGAAGGCGAAAACGATATCTCACTGCTGGCGCGCGGTTCGCGCCTGCCAGCGGTGCGCGATGGCGGCTATGTCGTCGTGTTCGACGATATTTCCGATGTGATCTCGGCACAGCGCTCGATCGCCTGGGGCGAAGTCGCGCGTCGCTTGGCTCACGAAATCAAGAATCCGCTGACGCCGATCCAGCTATCGGCCGAACGGCTGCAGATGAAACTGGATGGCAAGCTCAGCGAGACCGATGCGCAGATATTGGAACGCAGCACCGCCACCATCGTCAACCAGGTCGCTGCGATGAAGCGCATGGTCGACGATTTCCGCGACTACGCGAAGACGCCGCCTGCCGTGCTGTCGCCGCTGGACCTGAATGCGCTGATCGAGGAAGTGCTGCATCTCTATCTTGCCGGCGATGACCGCGACATCATCCACGCCACGCTGGCCGAAGGATTGCCGCTGATCATGGGCGACCAGACGCAATTGCGACAAGTCATTCACAACCTGCTGCAGAATGCGCAGGATGCCGTCGCCGAGAAAGCGGCCGGCGCCGACAAGCCACCGCGGATTGATATCATTACCGATGAAATCCACTACCGCAGCTCCGACGGCACCGTCAGCAACGCGGTGCAGTTAACGATCAGCGACAACGGCCCCGGCTTCTCGCCCAAGATTCTGGCGAACGCATTCGAACCCTACATCACGTCGAAACCGCGCGGCACCGGACTGGGGCTGCCGATGGTCAAGAAGATCGTCGAAGAGCATGGTGGACGCATCGACATCCGCAATCGCGCCAGTGTCAGCGGTGCCAAGGTAGCGATTTTGCTGTTAAAGTTAGCTCCTTGATCAAGGCTGCTGCGAGACGACAGGGGCGGAAAAGAACAAAAGTGGCAATCAAGACGAAAGAGGTGAGCACATGGCCAATATTCTAGTTGTCGACGACGAGATGGGAATCCGTGAATTGCTTTCTGAAATTCTCGGAGACGAAGGGCATGTCGTGACGGCTGCAGAAAACGCCCGTCAGGCACGCGAAATGCGCGCCGTCGAAAAACCGGATCTGGTGCTGCTCGATATCTGGATGCCGGATACCGACGGCGTCACGCTGCTGAAGGAATGGCAGCGTGATGGCTTGCTGACGATGCCCGTCATCATGATGTCCGGTCACGCGACGATCGATACCGCCGTCGAAGCCACGCGTATCGGCGCGCTCAATTTCCTCGAGAAACCGATTTCCCTTCAGAAACTGCTGAAAGCCGTGCAGCAAGGGCTGACGCGCGGACAGGAAGTTTTGCGTCCGGCCGCGATGCCGGTGCGCGCACCGATCGCGCAGGATGCGCATCATCACGCGACTGCACTCGACAAACCGCTGACCGCGCAACCGGCTGCCGGCCCGATGTATTCGGCTGCAGCACCTGCGGCCCTGATGCCGGCTGAAACGCCCTTCTTCACCGCGTCGTTCGAACTGCCGCTGCGTGAAGCGCGTGATGCTTTCGAGCGGGCCTACTTCGAACATCATCTCGGCCAGGAAGGCGGCAGCATGACGCGCGTCGCCGAAAAAACCGGACTAGAACGCACGCACCTGTATCGCAAGCTGAAGCAATTGGGCGTCGAGCCCGGCAAGATCGCCAAACGGGGCGCATAACGGGACGCATGATCGTCACATCGCTGGTCACCGGCACACGCGCCGCACAACGCGAAGCCGCCATCGCCGCACTGCTCGATCCGGATCAATCCACGGCCGTCATTCTCGAAGGCCTTTCCGACGGCAACGACATCCTCGCTTCTCTCACTTCTCCGCGCCTGAACGTCGTTCGCATTGCGCCTGGCTGCATGCATTGCATCGGCAATCTGGTCATGCGCGTCACGCTGAACCGCATACTCCGCGAACGACCGCAACGCCTGTTCATCAGCGTCGCCAATGACGAACACATCGAGCAATTGCGTGCCTTCCTGGCCGCGCCACCCTATGAGGCATTGCTGGAGCTGACCGGCGACATCATTCCTGCGGCGTCCTGAAAGGCGTTCGCACCGTCACATATGACGCGTGTTGCCCGTCTCACCCTGCTTGGTTCAAATCTTCCTGTAAATCGCAATGCAATCGGTTTCGCACAAGTTGCCTGCATAGGCGACTTGTACAAATTTGCATAACAGGCATGCCACATTGGCAATATCCCCTTGCATTCAACCTTTTTGCCATCCGGCCGTTAATCAAGACAAGGGCTGCGCATTTGCGACGCGCATCTTGAAATCGCCCGGCCTGGCGCCATGTTCCTATCAGTGCAATGCAATTGATTGCGGTTGCCACAGGAGAAACGAATGAACCTGATCTACAACAGCGACCAGTACAGCGTAG
>DATDLO010000450.1:0-3891 GCA_036519215.1 Oxalicibacterium sp. | reverse complement strand
GATGTCGCCGCGTTTGCCGGAACTGACGATGGTGTTGGCGGGGCAGGGCGTGACGGATGTGACGATCGTACCCGTCTTCCTCGGTCAGGGCGGTCATGTGATGCGGGATTTGCCGGGCATCGTCGAAGAGCTGCAACGTACGCATGCTGGCATGCAATTCCACGTGGCAGGCGCCGTCGGCGAGGACGACAGCGTGCTGCAGGCGATGGCAGCTTACTGCCTGCAGTCGATCCAGGACTGAAGATACTTTTTGCAGAAAGCCAACCGGCTTCTCAGGATTGCCGGGACTTTTTGTACGGTGACGTTTCGCGTTCTGCCATCGCTGCACCTATCATCACCAGCACTGGTCCCTGTCTTTCTCCCAATCCCTGTTCCAGATCGTGCAAGGTCATGCGCGAAATGCGTTCGTTTGGCAGGCTGCAATTCTCCACAACGACAACCGGCAGCTCAGGCGAGCGACCTTGTTCCAGCAGTTTCTTCGCGGTGACGACAGCTTCGCGGCCGCCCATGTATTGAATCAGCGTGTCGGTGCTCGGCAGCGTCAGCAGATCGGGTTCTCCCGGTGCAGTGGCGGAGGTGAAGAAGGCGATGCTGCGCGCGATGCCGCGTTTGGTCAGCGGTTGCAATGTTGAGGCGGCAGCGGCGAATGCGGTGGTGATGCCGGGAACCACTTCGACCGCGATGCCGTGCGATTCCAGTGCCGTCAGTTCTTCATCGGCGCGGCCGAACAGCATGGGATCGCCGCCTTTCAAGCGCACGATCAGTTTGTATTTGCGTGCGCAGTCGACCAGCAGCTCGTTGATGGCGACCTGTGCCGTCGAGCGCTGCCCGCTGCGTTTGCCGACGGCGATCTGCTCCGCCTGCGCGCACAACGCAAGAACCTCTTGCGTGACGAGGGCGTCGTACAGCACGACATCGGCTTGCGCCAGGATGCGCACTGCGCGTACCGTCAAAAGATCGGCGGCGCCCGGACCGGCGCCGATCAGATAGACCTTGCCGGTTTCGGGCGCCGCCGTGTGCTGCGTCATGATGTGCTGCGGATGGCGATCAGCGATCGATCAGAGGCGGATCATGCCTGCTGCCACCGTCTGATGCGTGACTTCATCGATCAGGATGAAGGCGCCGGTCGAACGGCTGGCATCGTAGGCATCGGCTGCCAGCGGCTGCTGCACGTTGATCGAGACGGTTGCGATACCGTTCAGCTTGACTTCGTCGGCAGCGTGGCGCTGCTGCGTATTGATGTCGAGCAGCGATTCGATCTTCGATATGCGTGCGGCGACCTGGCGCGTCGTGTGCTTGAGCCAGTACTTGCGACGCAGGTCCAGCGGTTCTTCGGACAGCCAGCAGATTTCCGCAGTGACGTTTTTCAGCAGCGTGGCCGGACGTGCGGCTTCTGCCAACATGTCGCCACGCGAGATGTCCACGTACTCGTCCAGCAGCAGCGTGACCGATTGACCGGCGGTCGCTTCGTTCAGCGTGCCTTCAAAGGTCTGGATTTCCTTGACCGTGGCGCTCTGGCCGCCCGGTTGCACGACGATCTTGTCGCCCTTGGCGATGCGGCCGGCTTCGATGCGGCCCATATAGCCGCGGAAGTCGTTGGCTTCATGGCCGTTGTGGCGTGCGACCAGTTGCACCGGGAAACGGAACGGTTCGCCGCAGTCTTCGTCGTAGACGGACAGCGATTCCAGCAGCTCGATCAGTGTCGGACCCTTGTACCACGGCAGGTTGTCGCCGCTGACGACGACGTTGTCGCCGGCCAGGGCCGACAGCGGAATCGGGCGGATGTCCTTCAAGCCCAGCGTGTTGGCGAATTCCGTGTAAGCGGCAACGATACGGTCGTAGACGCTCTGATCGTAGTTGACCAGATCCATCTTGTTGACGGCGACGATCACATGCTCGATCTGCAGCAGGTGCGCAATGGTCGAGTGGCGCTTGGTCTGGATCAGCAGGTCCACGCTGCCGTCGTCGTTCAGCTTCACTTTCGATACGTCGATCAGGATGATGACGGCATCGGCAGTCGAGGCACCGGTCACCATGTTGCGCGTGTACTGCTCGTGGCCTGGCGTATCGGCGATGATGAACTTGCGCTTTGGCGTGGCGAAATAGCGGTACGCGACGTCGATCGTGATGCCTTGCTCGCGTTCGGCTTCCAGGCCGTCGGTTAGCAGGGACAGGTCGATCGTGTCGCCGACGGTGCGCTTGTTCTTGGCGCGCGAAACGGCAGCCAGCTGGTCGGCGAAGATGCCCTTGCTATCGAACAGCAGGCGGCCGATCAGCGTGCTCTTGCCGTCGTCGACGGAGCCGGCGGTGATGAAGCGCAGCAGGCCGCGCTCGGCCGATTGGTGTTCCGCCACGGCGGTATTCAATTGGGCGCTCATCAGAAATATCCCTCTTTTTTACGTTTTTCCATCGATGCTTCGGAGGTCTGGTCGTCCATGCGGGTTGCACCGCGCTCGGTGATCTGCGTGACGGCGGTTTCGGCGATGATGGCCGAGACCGAATCGGCATCGGACGAGACCGGGCAGGTGCACGAGATGTCGCCGACGGTACGGAAACGCACGGTTTGCGTCTCGACCGTTTCGCCTTCCCTGGCCGGCGTCAGCGGTGTCAGCGGCACCAGCAGGCCGTTGCGCGGAATCACCTGGCGTTGGTGTGCGAAGTAGATCGACGGCAGTTCCAGTTTTTCGCGTGCGATGTCTTGCCACACGTCGAGTTCGGTCCAGTTCGAGATCGGGAACACGCGCATGTTTTCGCCCGGATGGACGCGGGTGTTATACAGATCCCACAGTTCGGGACGTTGTGCCTTCGGATTCCATTGGCCGAATTCGTCGCGGAACGAGAAGATGCGTTCCTTCGCGCGTGCCTTCTCTTCATCGCGGCGTGCGCCGCCGATGCAGGCGTCGAACTTGTGTTCGGCGATGGTTTCCAGCAGCGTGACGGCCTGCGCGGCATTGCGCGAATCGGTCTGCGGATTGCGCAGGCGCACGGTGCCGCGCTTCATCGAATCCTCGACATGCCCGACGATCAGGCGTTCGCCGAGTTCTGCCACGCGCTTGTCGCGGAACTGGATCACTTCGTCGAAGTTGTGGCCGGTATCGATGTGCACCAGCGGGAACGGGAATTTGCCCGGACGGAAAGCCTTTTCGGCCAGGCGCAGCAGGACAACCGAATCCTTGCCGCCGGAAAACAGCAGCGCAGGGTTCGAGCATTCAGCGGCGACCTCGCGCATGATGTGGATCGCTTCCGACTCCAGCCAGTCCAGATGCTTGCTGCTGGCGGCGTCGAGAAAGTGTTTGTCGACTGCAGTGTTCATGAGGTTCTCAACAAAAATTAAGCAGAGGGTGAAACCGATTTGATGCGGATCAACTTGCCGTCGACGACGTGCAGGCCGCATTCTTTCGAGTCCGCGTTTTCCCACCACCAGCGGCCGGCGCGAACGTCCTCGCCGGGCTGGATGGCGCGTGTGCAGGGTTCGCAACCGATCGATGGATAGCCGCGATCGTGCAGAGCGTTGTACGGCACGTTGTTGCTGCGGATGTAATGCCAGACGTCTTCTTCCGACCAGTCTGCCAGCGGGTTGAATTTTTCCATCGCGTGCGCGTCGTCATGTTCCTGCACGTTCAGTTCCGCACGTGTCGTCGATTGCGCGCGGCGCTGACCGGTGATCCAGGCGCGCTTGCCTTGCAATGCGCGGTTCAGCGGCTCGACCTTGCGGATGTGGCAGCATTCCTTGCGCAGTTCCACGCTGTCGTAGAAGGCGTTCAGACCCTTGTTCTTGACATACGCGTCGACGGCTTCCGGCTGCGGACGGTAAAGTTCGACGTCATAGCCGTAGGTTTCCTTGATCTTGTCGATCACGGCGAGCGTTTCCGCGTGCAGGCGGCCGGTTTC
>DATDLO010000449.1:0-7127 GCA_036519215.1 Oxalicibacterium sp. | reverse complement strand
ATCGCCTGCACGCTGTCGTCGGAAAGTTCGAGTTGGCCCGATTCGAAACGATCGAACAGGTCTTCCACCGTTTCAGTGATGATGACGACGCCATCGACATCGACGATCTGCAAGGCGCCATGCGCCTGATGCAGATAGGTCTTGGCATGCCGCAGCGTGGTCGAACGGTTCTCCGCATCCGGCTGCACCAGGGCTTCGCCGAGCGCCACCCTGGAACGCGTCAGTGCTTCGCGGATTTCACCGATGACCCAGGACAGCGGGCCGGTATCGAAGTTGTCCCGGCCGCCTTGCGACACGGGAGAGGAAGGGGTATGCATGACTGCCTCACGGTGCGGAAACAGCCGATCGCCGATCGACTGTTTCGATTGCTGTTAGACCTGCCGTCGGGCAGGCCTGCAAACAAACTTCTGGATGGCGCCTGACCGTGTTAGGCCGTGACGCGGAAACGCGACACCGAGTTCTTCAGCTCTTCGGCCAGTTTCGACAGTTCGCGAATCGAGAGCGCGGTTTGCTGCGTACCCTGCTGCGTCTGCTCGGTAATATTCAGAATGCCCTGGATGTTCTGCGCCACGCCGTTGGCCGACGTCGCCTGCTGTTCGGTAGCCGACGAAATACTTTGAATCAGTTCCGCCAGACGATTCGACACGCGGCGGATATCGGCCAGTGCAGCACCGGCCGCATCGGACAGTTTCGCGCCTTCGACCACACCCTGCGTCGACTTTTCCATAGCGGCAACCGCATCGTGCGTATCGGTCTGAATGGTGCGCACCAGCGCGCCGATCTGTTTCGTCGCTTCGCCGGAACGTTCCGCCAGGCGCTGCACCTCTTCCGCAACCACCGAGAAGCCGCGGCCTGCTTCGCCAGCCGATGCGGCCTGGATTGCCGCGTTCAGCGCCAGCACGTTGGTCTGTTCAGTAATGTCGGAAATCAGTTCGGTGATCTCGCCGATCTCCTGCGACGATTCGCCGAGACGCTTGATTCGCTTGGAGGTTTCCTGGATCTGCTCGCGAATCTCGTTCATGCCCTTGATCGCGTTTTCCACCGCGCGCGCGCCCTGTTCCGCCGCCGTCACCGACTGCCGCGCAACCGCTGCGGATTCGTTGGCCGATTTGGATACATCGGTAATCTGCGTTGCCATGCTCAGCACCGCCTGACCGGTTTCCTGAATGTTGCGCGATTGCTTCTGCGATGCTTCCAGCAGTTCGGTCGAAATGTTCTGCGCCTGGTTGGATGCCGAGGTCACCTGTTCCGCAGTGCGCGTCACGCGGCCGACCAGGCCACGCAGTTCTTCCACCGTGTAGTTGACCGAGTCGGCAATCGCACCGGTGACGTCTTCCGACACCGTCGCCTGCACGGTCAAGTCACCGTCCGCCACTTCCTGCAGTTCGTTCATCAAACGCAGAATTGCCGCCTGGTTCTGATCGTTCGCCTTCTTGGCTTCCTCTTCCTGGCGTTGCGCTTCCAGACGCTGGCCTTCTGCTTCCATCCGTCGGGCGTCCGCCTCCTTCGTTCTATTACGGCTGTCCTGCAGCAGAACCAGCGCAATGCCCGCAGCGGACAACAGCGCGGCCAGCACGCTGGCCAGCATCAGCCAGAACGGCAGCGTCAGCGAATCCTGTTCGGTGCGATAGGCTTGCTGCACGTCGGATAGACGCTGCTTCAGTGCCTCGTTTTCCTTGAAGATCAGTTCCTCAGCCTGTTTTGCCGCAATGAAGTTCTGCAGGTTGCCGAGAATCTGTGCAATCGACTTCTGGTATTCGCCAAATGCCGTTTGCAATTCCAGCAGCTTGTCGCGCGTATCCGGTTCGGTGGTCTTAGTCAGGCGCAGCGATTCGCTGCCATTCAGGAAGCCGTCGGTGAGTTCACGGAAGGTATTGGTGTCCTTGCCCAGCAGGAAGGCTGTTTCCGGATCCACGCCTTCGGAACTCAGGAATTCGTTCGCGCTACGCGCCAGACGTTGCGTCAGCATCACCAGCGTACCGGCCGCCGCAATTTCGCGCGGCGATGCACCACCCTGCGCCTTGAGGTTGGCGATCTGCTCGGACAGTTCCAGCAGGTTCGGCGAAATGCCGTTCAGCACTTCCAGCGTGGAACCGAAACCAGTCAGTTCCTTTTCCAGTTTTAGGATCGATGCGGCGGCCTTGTCGGAACCGGTCCACAGTTTTTGCGTTTCCTTCAGCATCGCGTCCATCTTGGCGTCCGGTGGACTGATGTTGCGGCCACGGTAGACGCCGCCTTTGGACAGCACGGCCAGATCGTTGTTGAATTCCTTGCGGCTGTCGGCCAGCTGCTTGAATGCCTCCTTGTTACCCTGAATCGCGTTCGGCGTTGCCTTACCGACACGCTGCGAGTGCATCAGCGCGTCACCGGCGATCTGGGTTTGCGTGGAAGTCAGTTCGGAGTAATCGGCATTGAGCCAGACGAACACGGCGCTCAGTATCAGCGAACCGCCGAGCGCGGCGAGCAGGATACGAACCTGCTGTTGCAGCGGCAGATTGCCGATCAGCGGCAGACGGATGTCGCCGCTTTTTTCCAGAACGTCGCCGATATAGGTCGCGTTCGGATTGATCGTGCGTACGGCAGCTTCCACACGTGCCTGCGTATCGGGTGCAACGGCTTGTGCATCGTTGCTGGCGTTGCCTCCCTGATCCGCTTCATCCTTTCCGTTACGCGAAAAGGGCGGTAATTTAAACGCCATACTGATTCTCCTGACTCTGTTTTTATAATGCGTCCGGGTTCATCGATGGTCGCTGTGTTACAGACCGACCTGCAAAAACCTGGGGTGTTGAATGACCGAGGAAAGATCGAGTTCCGTCCATACCTGGGAATCCCGATCCAGATAACGCCGACCGGCCCATGCCGGCTTTTCCCCACCGTCGTCGTCGCTGCCGTCGTAGGGCTGCATGTCGTCGACATTGCGCAAGCCAAGCACGCGCGACACCAGCAAGCCGCTATTGAACGACAACGCGGAACCGAAGGCGACGATACGGCTGTCCTTGTCCACCGCAGTGGAACGGCCGTCTTCGAAGCAGGGGAAATCGATGACGCTGATCAGATTGCCGCGAATATTGGTCAATCCGAGAAACCACGGCTGGGTCAGCGGAACCTGTGTGATCGTGCCGATCGGCACGATTTCGCCGGCCGATTGCAGATCGAGCAGCCAGCGGCTGTCGCCCATCATCACGCCGAGCAGATTTGCATGCACGCCTTCGCTGCGCGCAGCGTGCATGCGCTCGACCAATTGCGCCTGGAACTCACGCAGGCGGGTGCGCCGCGCGGTGAGCTCCGGCTTCTGCAAAACCTGGGAATCCGACGAGGGCTGGCTCATGGTCAGCGGGCGCGTTATCCGAGCGCCGCGATCTTGGAAAGCAACTCGGTCGGATCGACCGGTTTGACGATGTAATCGCGCGCGCCCTGGCGCAGACCCCAGATGCGATCGGTTTCCTGGCCCTTGCTGGTGCAGATGATGATAGGCACGTCCTGCGTTTCCGGATCGCGGGTGATGGCGCGTGTGACCTGAAAGCCGTTCTGGCCCGGCATCACGATATCCATCAGGATCAGTTGCGGCTTGTCCGCCTTGATTTTCTGCAGCGCCTCTTCGCCGTTTTCTGCAGTGGAAACGGAATAGCCTTTCTTGACGAGGATATCGGTAAGGAAATAGCGTTCGGTCGGGGAATCGTCAACGATAAGGATTTTCTGAATGGCCATCTAAAACCTTTGAATCGAAATTATTTTGCAAGGGCTTCCGCCGCCGTGTATTCGCGCACGGTCTTTAGCAGGCTGTCCTTGGTAAACGGCTTGGTCAGGTAGGCATCGGAACCCACCATCGCACCACGTGCCCGGTCGAACAGGCCGT
Source organism: Oxalicibacterium sp. (assembly GCA_036519215.1). Taxonomy (GTDB): domain Bacteria; phylum Pseudomonadota; class Gammaproteobacteria; order Burkholderiales; family Burkholderiaceae_D; genus Oxalicibacterium. The sequence goes on along the minus strand of DATDLO010000449.1, from coordinate 3,271 downwards.
CCTTGGAGGACAGCATGACCACCGGCGTGGAATGGAATTTGGCGCTTTTCTTGATCAGCGCACAGGTCTGGTAACCATCGAGGCGCGGCATCAGGATGTCGCAGAAGATCAGCGCCGGCTTGTGGTCATTCATCTTGGCGAGGGCATCGAAGCCGTCGTCCGCCAGGACAACCTTGTAGCCCGCCTGGCCCAGAAAAATCTCTGCCGACCGACGAATCGTGCTGCTGTCGTCGATCACCATGATTTTCATATCAGCATTATCTGGTGCCATTGTCGTCATGATTCCTGATTTAACTGTGTCCACAATATACGGCCCATCAGTAACAAAAAGCAAGATTCTTCAGACGAGCGCCGACGATGTGAATGTGCGCATCGTGGTTTTTCAACCAAAAATTGCCAAACTCATAATGCAGATGATTTGAAGGCGCCAGCGCCGTCAAACTGCAATCAGACCACGACCATTTCGAAGTCTTCCTTGCGTGCGCCGCACTCCGGACAGGTCCAATTCATCGGCACGTCGGCCCAGCGTGTCCCCGGCGCAATGCCCTCTTCCGGCAGGCCGGCAGCTTCGTCGTAAATCCATCCGCAGATCAGGCACATCCACGTTTGGAACGGTTCAGTTGATGCTTCGTTATTACTCACGGCAGAGAGTCCTTCAAGTTAAAATGCACAGTCAGCTATCTTAATATACCCGCCGTGCAAAACCAAACTTCACCGCTGATCCTCACTTTCGGACCGACCGATCCGGTCGGCGCGGTCGGCATCCAGGCCGATCTTGCGGCCTTTGCGGCGATGGGCTGTCACGGCCTATCGGTCGTAACGTCGCTGTTTATCGGCGATACCGCACGCATCGAAGATGCGCAAGTCGTCGATTCGGACTGGGTGATCGACCAGGCGCGCGTCGTGCTGGAAGACATGCCCGTCGCGGCCTTCAAGATCAGCGCCGTCGGCAGCATCGAGAATGTGTCGGCGATCGCCGAAATCGTCTCCGATTATCCGGACATTCCGCTGGTCTTCGATCCTTTCCTGTCTTCTCTGCCCGATCAGGGCCCCGAAGGCGAAGACATGCTGATGGCCACCCGCGAACTGCTGATTCCGCAAACCACGCTGCTGGTGCTGTCGGCAGTGGAGCTATCGCGCCTGGCCGAAACCTGGCGCGAACCTTCCGACGAAGACATGATGGCAGTCGATGCGATGCGACTGATCGAAATGGGTTGCGAATATGTGTTCGTCACCGGCACACCGTCCAGCCTGACCGATGTCGCCAATACGCTGTTCGACGAAAACGGCGTCGTGCGCCACGATAACTGGCAACGCATTTCGGGTTCGTACAGCGGTGCCGGTTCGACCCTGGCCGCAACCGTCGCTGCGCTGCTGGCCAATGGACTCGACGTGCCGGAAGCCGCATTCGAGGCACAAGAATTCACCATCGCCGCGATTGCCAACGCCCAGCGCCTCGGCATGGGCAAGCTCGTGCCCGACCGTTATTTCTGGGCGCGCGAATCGGATGGTCCGGTCGGCGATGTCGATCCGCCCATCCAGTAATTGCCCTTTACTTCTCTGCTCACGATTACCGCATGACCTCTCATAACGATACTCTGTTCGCCCGCGCGCAATTGAGCACGCCGGGCGGTGTCAATTCGCCGGTGCGCGCCTTCCGTTCGGTCGGCGGCACGCCACGCTTCATCACGCACGCCGAAGGTCCGCACTTCTGGGATGCCGACGGTAAACGCTACATCGATTACATCGGCTCATGGGGTCCGGCCATCGTCGGCCACGCGCATCCGAAAGTCGTGCAGGCCGTGCAGGATGCGGCAACACGCGGCCTGTCGTTCGGTGCCCCGACCGAAGGCGAAATCGAGATGGCAGAGCTGATCTGCAAGCTGGTGCCGTCGATCGAGCAGGTACGCCTCGTCTCCAGCGGCACCGAAGCGGCCATGAGCGCCTTGCGCCTGGCACGCGGGGCGACGGGGCGCGACATGATCGTCAAGTTCGAAGGCTGCTATCACGGCCATGCCGATGCGCTGCTGGTGAAAGCCGGCAGCGGACTACTGACCTTCGGCAATCCGACGTCGGCCGGCGTGCCGGAAGATTTCGCCAAGCACACGCTGGTGCTCGACTACAACGACGTGCAGAAACTGGAAGACGCATTCCGCGAAATGGGCGACCGCATCGCCTGCGTGATCGTCGAACCGGTTGCCGGCAATATGAACCTGCTGCGCGCCACGCCAGAATTCCTGCAAGCGATGCGTCGCCTGTGCACGCAACACGGCGCCGTGCTGATTTTCGATGAAGTGATGTCGGGCTTCCGCGTCGCGCTCGGCGGCGCGCAGTCGCTGTACGGCATCACGCCGGACCTGACGGTGCTGGGCAAGGTCATCGGCGGCGGTCTGCCGGTGGCGGCATTCGGCGGTCGCGCCGATCTGATGCAGCATCTGGCGCCGCTCGGCGGTGTCTATCAGGCGGGAACGCTATCCGGCAATCCGGTCACCGTCGCCGCAGGTCTGGCAACGCTGCAACTGATCCAGGCACCCGGCTTCTATCAGCAATTGACCGCACAGACGGCCAAGCTGGCAAAAGGTCTGACGGAAGCAGCGCGCGAAGCGGATGTCGCCTTCTGCGCCGATGCAGTGGGCGGCATGTTCGGCCTGTATTTCGCGAAAGAATTGCCGGTGTCGTATGCGACGATGATGGAATGCGACAAGACGCGCTTCAATGCATTCTTCCACGCGATGCTGGACGACGGCATCTATCTGGCACCTTCCGCCTTCGAAGCGGGATTTGTATCGGCCGCGCATGACGATGCCATCATCGATGCGACGATCCAGGCCGCTCGTCGTGCCTTTGCACAACTGAAGGCGAACTGATCTTCAGGTAACGCGCCGCCGATCCGGGCGGCGCTATTCACCTTTGTCTTACCGTAGCCAGCCGCGGCGGCGGAAATACCACATCGGCACCAATGCACTGGCGAGCATCAACATCAGCGTGTACGGATACTCGAAATTGCCGAAGAACTTCAGCTCCGGGAAACCGACGTTCATATTCATGCCATAGACGCTGGCAATCAGCGTCGGCGGCAGCAATGCCACGCTGGCGACCGAGACGATCTTGATGATCTTGTTCTGATTGATGTTGATGAAACCGACCGTCGCATCCATCAGGAAGTTGATCTTGTCGAACAGGAAGGAAGTGTGGCCATCCAGCGATTCGATGTCGCGCAGGATCTGGCGCGCCTCTTCGAACTGGTCCGAATTCAGCAGGCGGCCGCGCA
>DATDLO010000448.1:0-3551 GCA_036519215.1 Oxalicibacterium sp. | reverse complement strand
CGCGAGAATGGATATCGTCGTGGAAAATTTCGAAAGAATCGATGCCAACAACGATGGCATCGTCACCCGCAGGGAATTGCGCGCCTACGCCCTGTCGAAACGGCGACATGTGCCGCTGACCTGATCGGTACGAGCGTCGCTCCGAACCTAACGCCCCACTACGCATCATTTCAAACCCAGCGTTGCGGGCTCAGCCGTCGTCCTGCTTGACGGCCTTGGCAACCGCCTCTACCCGCGCCGCGCGGATCGCTTCCGGCACGCGCTGCAGCTGGTCCGGATAACGCTGCCGCACCCACTCGGCGATCTTGCCGCCATCCACTGTCTGTGCTGCTTTCAATGCTTGCTGCAGATGGGCACGTTGCGGAAACGGCACGTCCTCGAAACCCGTCCGTCCGCGATGATCGCATTCCGATGCCGCCAGCATATCGAGAAAGCGCTGCGGCTTGCGGAAAGCGTCGCAACGTTCGAACAGCGTGACGATCGTCGAGGCCCGCAATTCCAGCGCACGCCCGACATTGCCATGCTCGCGCGCCGTCATCAGCGCCAGATCGCGGCAGTCATTGGGAACGCGCAGGCGCTTGCAGACGGCAGCAACCAGTTTCTCGCTGTGCATCTCGTGGCCATGATGCCGCGGCCATTGATCGGACGGCGTCACGCCCTTGCCCAGATCGTGCAGCAGCGCGGCGCAACGGACCGGCAGATCGCATCCCTGCGCCGCCGCATAATCGATCACCATCATCACATGCACGCCGGTATCGATTTCGGGATGGTATTTCTCCGGCTGCGGCACGCCCCATAAAGCGTCCAGTTCCGGCAGGATGCGCTGCAATGCACCGCAGTCGCGCAGCACGGCAAACATGCGCGACGGCTTCTTTTCCATCAGGCCACGTGCCAGCTCCTGCCACACGCGCTCCGGCACCAGCGCATCGACTTCGCCTGCTTCCGTCATCCGCCGCATCAGCGCATTCGTTTCGGGCGCCACCGTGAAATCGGGAAAACGTGCAGCGAAACGCGCCACGCGCAGGATGCGCACCGGGTCCTCGGCAAAGGCCGGCGACACATGCCGGAAAATGCGCTGTTCCAGATCGCTGCGGCCATTGAACGGATCAACGATGCTGCCATCTTCCTGCTGCGCCATCGCATTGACCGTCAGGTCGCGCCGCACCAGATCCTCTTCCAGCGTGACGGCGGCATCGGCGTGGAACACGAATCCCTTGTAGCCCGGCGCCGTCTTGCGCTCGGTGCGCGCCAGCGCATATTCGGCATGCGTCTTCGGATGCAGGAACACGGGAAAATCCTTGCCGACCGGCAGATAGCCCTGTGCGACCATCTGTTCGGGCGTAGCACCGACGACGACGTAATCGCGATCCTGCACGGGGACGCCCAACAAGGCATCGCGTACGGCACCGCCAACGACATAGGTCTTCATCTCTGCCATCGAAATTCGCTCAAGGGTAGTTCAGTCGGGATTCAGTCAGGATAAGTTTCGTATTTGTCGATGCGTGCCGTTTCTGCCAGCGCACCGGCTATCCATTGCGCGACTGCCGGATGTTCTGCAATGCGTTCGGCATAGGCATCGAGGGCCGGCCCCAGCGTCACGCCATAGGTACGAAAGCGCATGACGACCGGCGCGAAATACGCATCGGCGATCGTGAAGTCGCCGAACAGATAATCGCTGGGCCCCGACATCGCCAGGCAGGTTTCCCAGATCTCGCTGATGCGGCCGATGTCGGCCTGCGCTTCCAGCGTGCGTCCCTTGCCGGGAAATTTCGCGCGGATGTTCATCCACATCGATGAACGCAATCCGGTAAAGCCGGAATGCATTTCCGCACAGATCGAACGCGCAAGCGCCCGCGCCGCCACATCTTCCGGCCACATGCATTTTTCCGGAAATTGCTCGGCCAGATATTCGCAGATCGCCAATGAATCCCAGATCGTGATATCGCCGGCCAGCAGTACAGGCACACGCCCCGCCGCCGAATAATGCGCAATCTGCAATGCCGTGTCACTGCGGTCCAATAACACGCAGATTTCCTGGAACGGAATGCTGAAGGCCGTCATCACGACCCATGGCCGCATCGACCAGGACGAATAATTTTTGTTGGCGATCACCAGCCTCAGGCCGCTACTCTCCGCATCGGCCAGCGTCTGCGACAGCGTCGGATCGAGTTCTGTGGTTTGCATGACTTTCCGTCGTCAGAAAGAAAACGATTCAGGAAGAAACGGGCCGCTATCGGATCGTCAGATCAGATAAGCGATCAGGGCAGCATACTCGGCTCGTAGGCTTCAGGCGCGATGTTGCCCAGGCGCTCCCTCAGCGACTGCGGCTTGTTTTCCAGCATCGCGGCATAGTAGGTGGCGTTCGACATGACCTTTTTCACATAGTCGCGCGTTTCGGTGAACGGAATCGTCTCGGCGAAGATCGCGCCTTCGACCGGATGCGTCAATGTCGCGCGCCAGGCACGCGGACGTCCCGGCCCGGCGTTGTAGGCAGCCGTCGCCAGCACCTGCGAACCCTCCAGGTCGTTCAGCACCATATTCAGGTAATTGGTGCCGAGCAGGATGTTGGTTTCAAGTTCGTTGACGCGGCTGTGCTTGAAGTCGTCGAAGCCGATTTTCTTCGCGACATGCCGCGCGGTTGCCGGCATCAATTGCATCAGCCCGGATGCGCCGACATGCGAACGCGCATCCATCACGAAGCGCGATTCCTGACGGATCAAACCGTAGACCCACGCCATTTCCAATCCGAGCTTGCGCGTGGCTTCCTGCATCACGTCGCGATACGGCGTCGGGAAACGCTGATCGAAATCGACTTCAATTTTCGTGCGGTCCGATGTATTGACCATGCGATCCAGCACCGAACTGCGGCGCGCGAACTCGGCCGCTGCCAGATGCTGGCGCTCGTTCATGCTGCGCAGCTCCCAGTTCCATTCACGATAGCCTTCGAAGCGCAAACCGAGATCGAAGAACTTGAAGGCGCGGCGGAAACCGGCATTGGCCGTCATCGGCGCCACTTCGGCTTCGGTGACCGGCGCCGGACGCGGCGGAATCGTGATCTTGCGGCCCAGGTCTTCTGCCGCCAGCTGGCCATAGAAACTGTGCTGGCCGGCGATCGATTGCAGCAGCGCATCGGCCTGCTCGCGCTTGCCTTCTTCGCGCAGCACGCGCGCCATCCAGTAAATCCAGGTCGTGTCGTTGCGCAGTGACGGCGGCATCTGCTCGATGCCCTGCTTCACCAGCTTCCAGTCGCCGGCACGCAGGGCGGTGCGCACTTTCCATTCGTGCGCTTCCTGCGACAGCGGCGCATCGCCGGCACGGCGCCAGTAATCGTCGGCCTCCGGCAGCAACTTGCGCGCCGTCGGCATCGCAATCTGCGCCCACGCCAGCTCCTGCTGCTTGCGGCTCAGGCGCTTGCCATCTTTCGACGACAACACTTCCGCCGCGCGATCCGGATCGTTGCGCGCCACGCGTCCCAGCGCAACGATGAAAGTCTCGTGCTTGACGCGCCGGAAACCGGGGCCGCGTGCGACGACCGACATCGGTTTATCCAT
>DATDLO010000447.1:0-4917 GCA_036519215.1 Oxalicibacterium sp. | reverse complement strand
TGTCCGACATGCCATGACAGGCACCTTGGAACGCGACGGCACGGCTTCTCCCGAAATCGAACGCCGTCAGCGTTCCCTGGCCGTACGGCTGATACTTGCCGTGACGGCCGTTGTATTGTTTGCCGGGTTTCTCGCACTGGGAACCTGGCAGGTCTACCGGCTGCAATGGAAATTGGCGCTGATCGAGCGCGTCGATAACCGCGTCCATGCAGCACCGGTACAGGCGCCCGGTCCCGAGCGCTGGCCGCAGATCACTGCGGCATCCGACGAATATCGCCATGTCCGCTTGACAGGCGTCTATCTCCCCGAACTTTCCACAAAAGTGCAGGCTTCCACCGAGCTTGGTGCCGGCTATTGGCTGTTGACGCCGTTGCGCACCGAAGAGGGCACGGTGGTGCTGGTCAACCGGGGCTTCATTTTCCCGAACGCCGACGCAGGGCGAAGCGCAGCAGTCGATGGCGCAATGACGATCAGCGGGCTGCTACGCATCACCGAACCGGGAGGCGGCTTCCTGCGCCACAACGATCCTGCCGGCGACCGCTGGTATTCGCGTGATGTGTCGGCGATCGCCGCTTCGCGCGGCCTGACGGCTGTCGCGCCGTTCTTCGTCGATGCCGATGCCGGCATGGAACCGCAGGCGGCAAATGGTGCAGTTCGTCCGGTCGGCGGCCTTACGGTCATCCGTTTTCACAACAGCCATCTGGTCTATGCGCTTACTTGGTATGCTTTAGCCTTGATGGTGGCGGGCGCCGCCTTCTGGGTCACGCGCGATGAACGCCGTGCCCGGCGCACCGCCGATCGGCAGGATCGTGGAACCGAGGATCACAGCGAAGATGGCAGTCACGACCGACATTCCAGTCACTGAAAGAAAAATAGCCGGGCCATGGAGCGCGCCCAAGGGCGAAGCTGCGGCCGGCCATAAGAACATGCGGCTGCTGATCCAGCTGCGCTGGATCGCCGTCATCGGCCAGATCACGACGATCGCCGTCGTCACGATGGGCTACGGCATCGAACTGCCGGTGCGCCACATGCTGGAAGTGCTGGTCTGCCTGATCGCCTTCAATGTCGGCAGCCAGCTGCGCTGGCACGAGCGCCGCATCGTCACCAACAACGAAGTCTTCCTCGCGCTGCTGATCGACGTCGCGATTCTGACGGCGCAGCTGTATCTGAGTGGCGGCACCACCAATCCCTTTGCCTTCCTCTATCTGCTGCAGGTGATTCTGGGGGCGGTCCTGCTGGAAGCATGGTCGACCTGGATCATTGTCGGCGTCACCAGCCTGTGCCTGGCCGGGCTCGCCAAGTTTTCCGCGCCGCTGGTGCTGTCGTACCAAGACAGCGACAGCTATCTGAGCCTGTACGTGCAGGGCACGCTGCTGTGTTTCGCGATCAACGCGGCATTGCTGGTTTTCTTCATCACGCGCATCGGCCGCAATCTGCGCGCCGGCTACGCGCAGCTTTCCGATCTGCGACAGCGTGCAGCCGAGGAAGAACATATTGTGCGCATGGGCTTGCTGGCATCCGGTGCTGCGCACGAGCTCGGCACGCCGCTGTCGACGTTGTCGGTGATTCTCGGCGACTGGCGCCGCATGCCGGAATTCGCCAACAATCCGGAACTGCGCGAGGAAATCGGCGAGATGCAGACGCAGGTGCTGCGCTGCAAAGCCATCGTCAGCGGCATCCTGCTGTCGGCCGGCGAAGCGCGCGGCGAATCGTCGGTCAAGACGACGATCAATACTTTCCTGAACGAACTGGCCGACGAGTGGCGCGAAAGCCGTCCTGTCGTCGCATTCGACTACGACAACCGCATCGAACGCGATCAGCCGGTCGTCTTCGATTCAGCGTTGAAACAGATGATCTGCAACGTGCTCGACAATGCGCTGGAAGCATCGCCGCGCTGGCTGGCAATGAAGGCGGAATGCGAAGCCGATTTGCTGCGGCTGACGGTAACTGATTCCGGTTCGGGTTTCGCACCGGCGATGCTGGCGCAGTTCGGCAAACCGTACCAATCGACCAAGGGCAGACCGGGCGGCGGGCTTGGCCTGTTCCTGTCCGTTAATGTGGCGCGCACACTAGGCGGTACCGTGACCGCGCATAATCGCGAAGAGGGCGGCGCGCAGGTGCAGATCACGCTGCCGCTGGCAACGATCGCGATCGAGGAGGACGATATCCATGCAGTCTGAAGAACAACGCCTGCTGTTGATCATCGAGGACGATGCGGCATTTGCGCGCACGCTGGTACGCTCGTTCGAGCGCCGCAATTATCGTGTATTGCACGCCTCCAGCCAGGATGAAGCGACGGCCTTGCTGGAAGAACATTCGCCTGCTTATGCGGTGGTCGATCTGAAACTGCATGGCAATACGTCGGGTCTGGCCTGCGTGCAGATGCTGCATCAGCACGATCCGGAAATGCTGATCGTGGTGCTGACGGGTTTTGCCAGCATCAACACGGCCGTCGAGGCGATCAAGCTTGGCGCCATTCAATATCTGGCCAAACCGTCCAACACCGATGATATCGAGGCGGCCTTTGCCCATGTGGCCGGCAACACGGAAGTCGAGCTCACCAATCGCTCCACGTCGATCAAGACGCTGGAATGGGAGCGCATCCACGCAGTGCTGGCGGAAACCGATTTCAACATCTCCGAAGCGGCACGCCGGCTCGGTATGCATCGCCGCACGCTGGCGCGCAAGCTGGAAAAACAGCGCGTCAAGTAACGCGGCCTATCGGCCATGCCGATCAGCGCCAATGGCCGATGCGCGCCAGGGCCGGCGATTCTTCCTTCAATGTCCAGCGTAACGGGATTGCATGCGTCGTATGTTGCATGCGTTGCACATGGAAACGCCACAGGCGTTCCGCTCCGTCAAAACGTTCCGCTTCCGGTACTTGCCAGACGATTTCGACGCGGCCTTGCAGATGCAGCAGGCTGCCATTTGCGAAATCGACGAACAGCAATGCGGCGCGATCATCCACCAGCAGGTTCCCCAGCGTATTGAAATAACGGTTTCCGACGAAATCGGGAATCGTCAACGTATTGCCGTCGATACGCACAAAGCCCGGATGGCCGCCCTTGTGCGAGACATCGACGCCGCCTTCGGTTTTCTGCATATCCACACTGCTGGCGACGAAAAAGGTATCGGCGTGCGCAATCATGTCGATCGCCGATGCATCCAGTTGATCGACAACACGTGTTGCGCCGATGGTTGCCGCGTTTTCCTGCGCATGTTCGACGTCGCGCACCTGGATGTATTTCGGGCAGTTTCCGAATGACTGCGTTACCTGCAGTTCGATGCCGTTTGCATCAATGCGGCGAACGATGCCGTTCGCGCGATTGCGCCGACGGTTGCCGAGATCGATGCCGAGCAGGCCGACCGGTTTGCCGGACTGCAGCAATGCCAGCACATCCGGTTGCCAGTGTGCGCGTTCGTCGATATGCAGGAGCTGCGCATCCGGCGCATCGATAAATCCCGCAGGGCCGGTCACGATGGTGGCGACGGGTGCGCCATTTGCATCCGTCGTTGCCAGCATCACGTACTGCAGCATCGAGAAGAAATCGCGGTGTTGCTCCGGCATCGCGTCGCGTATCGCGAACCCTGGCGGACCGCCGCCGGCGAGTTCGTGGGCGCGCAATTCACCGACGTGAAACGGCTCTTCCTTGCGCATGGGGGCGGTCGTCGCGGCACTCATGATACGGCAGTCACGCTGACAGCAGGCAAGGGCGACACCGGCATTGCACGAAAATGCGGCAACGATTCTACGCGACGCAACCAGGCGCGAATGGCCGGATATGTTTCCAGCGAAAGACGGCCTTCCGAAGCGTGGGCGATATACGAATAGCAGGCGAGATCCGCGATGGTGGAATGCTGCGTCGCCAGCCATTGGCGCTGCGCCAGATGGTTCTCCATCATGCGGAACAAACGCGTGGAGATCTTTTCCGCAAGCGTCGGATCGACTTCACCCGGCATGTTCCATAGCGCCGTCATGCGTGCGCTCGCCGGGCCGTAGCGCACTTCACCGGCTGCGATCGACAGCCAGCGTTGCACATGGGCGACGGCGACTGCTTCGGTCGGATACCAGTGGCTTTGTGCGGCATAGCGCGTGCTGAGATAGGTCAGAATCGCATTGCTGTCGCTGAGTGTCAGGTCGCCGTCGATCAACACCGGGATCTGTCCCAGCGGATTGAGTTTCAGGAACGCTTCGGAGCGGCGTACATCTGCGCCGGTCTCGACGAATTCATACGGCAACTGCAGCATGTCGAGCAGCATTGCAACGCGATGGCAGTGGCCGGACAGGGAAACGCCATAGAGCTTGATGGTCATGATGGAAACTCTCCGTGAATGAATGGAATCGTTGTATCGTATGAATTCCTGTAAATGAAGTAAATCGGGCAAAATGGCAATTCAATATTTCGTTTTTAGGAATAATCATGGATCGCCTCGACGAGCTGGAAGTCTTTCTTGCCATTCTCGATACCGGCAGCCTGGTTGGCGCGGGCCGCAAGCTGCGGCGTTCGGCACCGGTCGTGACGCGCCTGTTGGCATCGCTGGAGCAGCGCATCGGTGTGCGGCTGGTCGAGCGCACGACGCGGCATCTGGCGGCGACCGAGGCCGGCATGCGGCTGGCGGCGCAAGCGAGGCAGGTGCTCATGGATTACGACGATGCCGTGCGCGAAGATGCGAATGCACCGTTGCGCGGTACCTTGCGGCTGACGGCGCCAATCGTGTTCGGCCGGCGTCATGTGGCACCCATCGTCAACGCCTATCTGGACCTGTATCCCGAAATGCGCGTGGATATGGTGACCGGCGATCGCAATCTCGATCTGATCGAGGAAGGTCTCGATATTGCCGTGCGCATCGGTGCGATGGCCGATACCAGCCTGGTGGCGCGCCGCGTCGGTTCGGTGCGACGGATGCTGGTCGCAA
>DATDLO010000446.1:0-3513 GCA_036519215.1 Oxalicibacterium sp. | reverse complement strand
TGGATGATCAGCGGCTTGCCGGTCGCGCGCGAGGCGCGGATATGCGTGCGGAAACGCTCGCGCTGCCATTCCAGATCGCCTTGCAACCGGTAATAGTCGAGCCCGGTTTCGCCGATCGCGACGATGCGCGGATGTTGCGCCAACCGGACCAGTTCGTCGACCGACGGTTCCGGCGTGTCTTCGTAATCGGGATGCACGCCGACCGATGCATAGACATTCGGATGCTGTTCGGCCAGCTTCAATACGTCAGGAAAAGTCGGCAGATCGCAGGAAACGCACAGCGCGTGGCTGACCTCGTTCTCGTCCATCCGCGCCAGAATTTCCGGCATGCGGGCGGACAGTTCGGGAAAATTGATGTGGCAATGGGAATCGATATACATGATCCCGCCATTGTACGCGCCTGCCGCTTTTGCCGTTATGCCGCGGCGCTACTGCACGCACGGAAACGACAGCACGCAAAGGAATTACAGCGTATGCGTGGCGCGCGAAGAACCGAGTGCAGAACCCAGCAGTTCCTCGATACGCTGCTTGACGCGCTGGCCGCTCTCGTCGGCCGAGAACTGCACACCTATGCCCTGCGCCTTGTTGTTATTGGCGCCGGCCGGTGTAATCCACGCGATCTTGCCGGCGATCGGATACTTGGCCGGATCATCCATCAACGTCAGGATCAGATAGATTTCGTCGCCGACCCGATAAGCCTTGGTGGACGGCACGAAGATGCCGCCGTTGGCAAGGAAAGGCATGTACGCCGCATACAGCGCGGATTTTTCCCGGATCGGCAGCGACAGCACTGAAGGCCGAACGGCGGCACTTGCAGCTGTATTCGGTGTTTCTGCCATGTCTGTCTCCCAGAAAAATCTTTGTGCTTATGCGTATGTCGGTGCTCAGCGATCAGGAAAAAAGCTTCACGTAATCGAGCAGCATGTCTTCGACGAAAAGCCGCGGCGCCAGCGGATGCTCGGCAATCGCGCGGCGTTCACCGATGCTCTTGATTGCCTGCAGCAACGCCGCCGTATCAGCCCGTGCCGCCAGCGCGCCCAGCTCCTTGCCGTAGCGCGGATAGTAACGAATTGTGCCGGAAAGTTTGACGGAAAGCACGTCGTACAGCCAGCGCTGTTGCCATGCCACCAACGCGCCAACCGGCGCCTTCTGCAAGCGTTCGGCCGTCCGCAGCGCCGTATCGATTCCCGGCTGTGCCAGTTGGCGCAACAGATCGTCCATGGCTTCGCGGCTGTCGTCCTGCGATGCATCGAACGCCGCCAGCGGTGCGCCGCCTTGTTCGGCCAGCCAGCCTTCTGCATCCTTGACCTTCTGTTCCTGCAACCATTGCAATGCCTGTTGCCGCTCCGGCATCGCCAGTGCGAACTTGCGGCAGCGCGACAGGATGGTCGGTAGCAGGCGATCGAGGCTGTGCGTGATCAGCAGGAAGACCGTCTGCGGCGGCGGCTCTTCCAGCATTTTCAGCAAGGAGTTGGCCGAAGCCGTATTCAGCGCTTCGGCCGGATGCAGCAGGATCACGCGCAAACCCGAGCGATGCGTGGAAACGTTGATGAAATCGCCGAGTCCGCGCACCTGTTCGATGCGGATGTCCTTGGAAGGCGCCTTGGTCGATTTCGATTTTTTCGACTCACCTTCCCCGTCGCCGTCGGCATCGTCGTCTTCCAGCACCTCGGGGCGCACACGGCGATAGTCGGGGTGGCTGTACTGGGAAAACCATCCGCAGGCAACGCAGCTGCCGCAGGCGTGGCCGTCCGCCGCCGGTGTTTCGCACAGCAGCGCTTGCGCGCAGGTTTCGGCGAAAGCGGTCTTGCCTATGCCTTCCGGCCCGTGAAACAGGATCGCATGCGGCAGGCGCACACGCAGCTGCTGCCATTGCTGCCAGGCCGTCTGCTGCCATGGATACAGTGCGTCCTTCATCCGGCCATTTCCTCGATCAAGGCGCGCAATTGCTGCTGGATGGCATCGATGGGCTGCGTGGAATCGATGACGCGAAAACGTTGCGGGAATTCCGCTGCACGGCGCAAATATTCGTTACGCGTGACATCGAAGAAATCCGCCTTTTCCTGCTCGAACTTGTCCAGCGTACGCGTCGCATCCAGCCGCGCGCGCGCCACATCCAGCGGCACATCGAACAGCAGCGTCAGATCGGGCTGCAGATGCGGATGCACCCATTGTTCGAGCGCATTGAGTTTGCTGCAATCCAGTCCCCTGCCGCCGCCCTGGTAGGCGAAGCTGGCATCGGTAAAACGATCCGAAATTACCCAGTCGCCACGCGCCAGCGCCGGCTCGATCACTTGTGCGATGTGCTCGCGCCGTGCGGCGAACATCAGCAGCGCTTCGGTTTCCAGATGCATCTTCTCGTGCAGCAGCAGATCGCGCAGCGATTCTCCCAGCGCCGTTCCGCCCGGTTCGCGCGTGACGACAACCTGCCTGCCCACAACACGCAGCGCGTCGGCCACGAAGGCCAGGTGCGTCGATTTGCCTGCGCCGTCTATGCCTTCGAAGGTGATGAATTTCGCGTCGTTCATGATGGTTGCTTACTGTCCCAGGCGGCGCTGGTATTTGTTGACCGCGTTGTTATGGTCGGCCAGATTGGACGAGAACTGGCTGGTGCCATCGCCGCGCGCGACGAAATACAACGCCTTGCTGTTGGCCGGATGCAGGGCCGCATGCAGCGATTCCGCTCCCGGCAAGGAAATCGGCGTCGGCGGCAGGCCTGGTCGCGTATAGGTATTGTGCGGCGTATCCGCCAACAGATCACGCCTGCGAATATTGCCCTTGAAATTTTCACCCATGCCGTAGATCACGGTCGGATCGGTCTGCAACGGCATGCCGACACGCAGGCGATTGACGAAGACGGCGGCGATCATGTCGCGTTCCGATTTGCGGCCGGTTTCCTTTTCGATGATGGAGGCCATCGTCAGCGCCTGATACGGCGTCGCATACGGCAGCGACGTATCGCGCTGCTGCCATTCGGCATCCAGCTTCTTCAGCATCAGCCTGTGCGCCTGACGGTAGATTTGCAGGTCGCTGGAATTCTTGGCGAACATGTAGGTATCCGGATAGAACAATCCTTCCGGCAGCGTGTACTCGGACGAAATCTTCGTCATCAGCTCGCGATCGCTCATGCCGCGTGTTTCATGCTTCAGGCCGGGATGGGCATCGATCTCGGCGCGCATCTGCGCGAAGGTCCAGCCTTCGATGATGACCAGCGCTTCCTGCGCGAACTCGCCGCGCACCAGTTGCTGGATCAGGCGCAGCGGCGATGTGCCCGGTTTCAGTTCATAGGTGCCGGCCTTGAGCTTCGTGCTGTTGCCTGTCAGTTGCGCCAGCGCCGTCAGCATCAATGGATGAGCCGGCACGCCGGCATTCTCGATCTGCCGCATGCTGCTGCGCAGGCTGCTGCCTTGCGCGATCGTGAATTCGATGGGAGGCTGGCCTTCGTCGAGGATGGGGCGTTGCGCCCAGTATCCGAATCCTGCGGCGACAATCGCCAGCAGAAAGAGCAGCTTG
>DATDLO010000445.1:0-2146 GCA_036519215.1 Oxalicibacterium sp. | reverse complement strand
GCTGCTGATCACGGCGGCTGGCGTGGTAGTCGGCTTTCCAGTCTTCATGTCGGTCGCGATGCACGATGTGCCGGCTTCGCACGGTGCGGTCGTGCTGGGTATTTTGCCGCTGGTGACAGCGCTGTTCGCTGCATTGCGCTTCGGCGAGCGGCCGTCGACCGGATTCTGGATTGCGGCCTTGTTCGGCAGCGCACTGGTCGTCGCATTTGCATTGCGGCAGGGCGGCGGCGAATTGCACATGGCCGATCTGCTGCTGTTTGCGGCGGTGGTCGCCGCGGCGATGGGTTATGCGGAAGGCGGACGGCTAGCGCGCACGATGGGCGGCCCGCACGTGATTTCCTGGGCCTTGCTGCTGTCGATGCCGATCGTGCTGCCGGTGGCGATTGTGCTGCTGTGGCGCCACGGCATGCAGGCATCGCCGATGGCATGGGTGTCGTTCGGCTACGTGTCGCTGTTCTCGATGTTCATCGGTTTCTTCTTCTGGTATCGAGGGCTGGCGCTGGGCGGCATCGCCCGTGTCGGCCAGGTGCAGCTGATCCAGCCGTTCCTGACGCTGCTGGGTTCCGCGCTATTGCTCGGCGAGGCGCTGGAAGCAGACAACTTCCTGTTCGCGCTGGTCATCATCGCCGTGGTGGCGATCGGCAGAAAGATGCCGATTGGGCGGCAGGGTTGAGCAGGATTTGAGATAATCGCGGTTTCCCTTTCCAATCTGCCCGGCCGGTTTCGGGCCGATTTTCAGCCGATGTAGCGCGCGCCTGCCGGCGACGCTGCCGGCACCGACCTGGAGCGCCGCATGTCCTTCTACGACAAACTGAAAGCACTGAATATCGAACTGCCGTCCGTATCGGCACCCGCTGCCGCCTACGTGATGTACGTACAGAGCGGCAATACCGTCTTCATCTCCGGCCACATCGCGAAGAAGGACGGCAAGCCGTGGGTCGGCCAGCTCGGCAAGAACATGACGACCGAAGAAGGCAAGCAGGCCGCGCGCGGCGTGGCTGTCGACCTGATCGCGACGCTGCAGGCTGCCTGTGGCGGCGACCTGAACCGCGTCAAGCGCGTCGTCAAGCTGATGAGCCTGGTCAATTCCACGCCCGCCTTCACCGAGCAGCACCTGGTGACCAACGGCGCCAGCGAGCTCTTCGCCGAAGTCTTCGGCGCCGACAAGGGCGCGCATGCGCGCAGTGCCTTCGGCGTGGCGCAGGTCCCCTTGGGTGCCTGCGTCGAAATCGAACTGATCGCCGAGATCGCCTGATGACATGACGCGGTACTTCGCGTCTGTCCCGTATCCCTCACGAACCAATTCATGAAGATCAACAACCCGAAGCCGATAGCCTGGCAATTCTCCCGGCGTGCGCAGCAATTGCAGAGCTCGGTCATCCGCGAAATCCTGAAAGTCACGATGCGGCCGGAAATCATCTCGTTCGCCGGCGGCCTGCCGTCGCCCGAGACCTTCCCGATCGAGCGGATGAAGGCGGCTTTCGATACCGTGCTGTCGCGCCAGGGCAAGGTCGCGCTGCAGTATGGGCCGACCGACGGCTACGGTCCGCTGCGCGAGTGGATCGCGCAATCGCTGTCCACGCCGGACAACCGCATCGCGATGGAACAGGTGCTGATGGTGTCCGGTTCGCAGCAGGCGCTGGACCTGCTGGGCAAGGTGTTGATCGACGAAGGCAGCAAGGTACTGGTCGAGACGCCAAGCTATCTGGGCGCGCTGCAGGCTTTCTCCGTCTACCAGCCGGAATTCGTTTCGGTACCGACCGACGACGACGGCCTGCTACCGCAGGAAGTCGACCGCATCGCCGACGGTGCGCGCCTGCTGTATGCACTGCCGAATTTCCAGAACCCGACCGGCCGCACGATGCCGGTGGAACGCCGCCTGCAACTGGTGGAAACCTGCGCACGCCTCGGTCTGCCGCTGATCGAGGACGATCCTTACGGTGCGCTCAGTTATCGCAACGAGCCGCTGCCGAAAATGGTGACGATGAACCCGGACGGCGTGATCTACATGGGCTCGTTCTCCAAGGTGCTGACGCCGGGCATCCGCCTTGGCTATGTGGTCGCACCAGTGCCGTTGATCCGCAAGTTGGAACAGGCCAAGCAGGCAGCTGATCTGCATACGTCGCAGCTGACGCAGATGGTGGTT
>DATDLO010000444.1:0-11011 GCA_036519215.1 Oxalicibacterium sp. | reverse complement strand
ACCTTGATCGCCGATGCCAGTGCTTCCAGCGCCGGATCCTGGCCGAACACGACATTCTTCAGGTCGCGCTCGATCGTCTGCAGCTTCGAGCGGTCGTCCTGGTTGACAGTCTGCGGCGGAATGCGCGCGATCTTCGAGATGATTTCCTCGATCTCGGACTTGCCGATCGTCTTCTTCTGCTTCGACTTCGGCAGGATGCGTTGCGCCGCACCAGCTTCGTCGATCACGTCAATCGCCTTGTCCGGCAGATGACGGTCATTGATGTAGCGCGCAGCCAGTTCCGCTGCCGACGTCAATGCCGATGACGAATATTTCACGCCGTGGTGTTCCTCGAAGCGCGACTTCAGGCCGCGCAGGATCTGTACCGTCTGCTCGACGCTCGGCTCGTTGACATCGATTTTTTGGAAACGACGCGACAGAGCATGGTCTTTCTCGAACACGCCGCGGAATTCCGTGAACGTGGTTGCGCCGATGCATTTCAACTGACCGTTCGACAAAGCAGGCTTCAGCAGATTGGACGCATCCAGTGTGCCGCCCGATGCCGAACCGGCACCGATGATCGTATGGATCTCGTCGATGAACAGGATGCCGCTCGGGTTGTCCTTCAGCTGTTTCAGCACTGCCTTCAGGCGCTGCTCGAAATCGCCGCGATACTTGGTGCCGGCCAGCAAGGCGCCCATGTCGAGCGAATAGACGACCGCATTCTGCAGCACTTCGGGCACATCGCCCTGCGTAATGCGCCATGCGAGTCCCTCGGCGATTGCCGTCTTGCCGACGCCAGCTTCACCAACCAGCAATGGATTGTTCTTGCGACGACGGCACAGCGTCTGGATCACGCGCTCGACTTCACCTTCGCGGCCGATCAGCGGGTCGATCTTGCCTTCGGCAGCCATCTTGTTCAGATTCTGCGTGAACTGATCGAGCGCACTCTCCTTCTGCTGGCCTTCGACCGGCGTCGCGTCTTCAGCGCCTTCCGACGCCTTCTGCGAATCAGGTTGCTGATCCTTGCGTACACCGTGGGAAATGAAATTGACGACGTCCAGTCGCGTCACGCCCTGCTGATGCAGGTAGTAGACAGCGTGCGAATCCTTTTCGCCGAAGATGGCGACCAGCACGTTCGCGCCGGTCACTTCCTTCTTGCCGTTGGATGCGGACTGCACGTGCATGATCGCGCGCTGGATCACGCGCTGGAAACCGAGCGTCGGCTGAGTATCGACTTCTGCCGTGCCCGGAACGGTCGGCGTATTGTCGTTGATGAAGTTCGTCAGCGTCTTGCGCAAATCGTCGATATTGACGGCGCAGGCGCGCAGGACTTCCGCAGCCGACGGATTGTCGAGCAATGCCAGCAGCAGATGCTCGACGGTAATGAATTCATGACGTGCCTGTCTTGCCTCGACAAACGCCATGTGCAAACTGACTTCCAATTCCTGCGCAATCATACTTCCTCCATCACGCACTGCAGGGGGTGCCCCGCTTTTCGGGCGTGGTTCAAAACCAGCTCAACCTTTGTAGACGCAATATCCCTCGGATAAACGCCACAAATCCCTTTTCCGTCGCGGTGAACCATGAGCATGATTTGCGTCGCATTCTCACGATCTTTATTAAAGTATTCCTGAAGAATCATCACGACGAATTCCATCGGCGTGTAATCATCGTTCAACAATAACACCTGGTACATCGACGGCGGCTTGAGTTTTTGCTCCTGCCGCTGAAGAACCGTTCCTTCGTCATGCTTGATTGTCATAAGCTTATTCTAATACGTTCGCCCAGACGCACAATGCCAGGAAGAGCGAAGAAATAAATCGTCAGTTCAAATCTTACGCGTTTTCTTCTGTCGATGCAGATGACGCCCTACCAGCCAAAATCAAGGGGTACAACAGATGTTTTGGCATCCATTTCGAGCACGAAAGAGACTTGTAAAATCACCATCAAAACTTCTTGACTTTTACATTTTTTACGTAAAGAATGAATCTATTGACATCCTTGCCAACATCTGAGGTGTCAATAAAAAAAGAAGTGAGCAAGTTCTAAGGAGGGGCAACGGTTAGGCGAGGCTTCTTACTTTTGCGGCTCGTGTGATTAAGTCTATATCAAGAAAGACGTTTTATATGGCAACAGGTACAGTCAAGTGGTTCAACGATTCTAAAGGCTTCGGCTTTATCACGCCGGACGATGGCGGCGAAGATCTGTTTGCACATTTTTCTGCAATCCAGATGAACGGCTTCAAGACGCTCAAAGAAGGTCAGAAAGTCCAGTTCGAAGTCACGCAAGGCCCTAAAGGCAAGCAAGCTTCCAACATTCAAGCTCCTTGATTTGTTGTGGCTTACAAAAACCCCGCCAAGGCGGGGTTTTTTTATGGCAACAGGAATGGCGACATACTTGCATTCCGCATACCATTCTCACCATGCCTCTGATTTTGTTCAACAAGCCCTTCCAGACCATGAGCCAGTTCTCGCCGCATCCAACGCGCGACACCCTGGCCGATTACCTGGATATCCCGGGCATTTATCCTGCCGGCCGGCTCGATGCCGATAGCGAAGGATTGCTGTTGCTGACGGACGACGGGCAATTGCAGCACCAGATCAGCCACCCCGATCACAAGCAGACGAAAACCTATCTGGCCCAGGTGGAAGGCATACCGGATGCGGATTCACTCGCACGGCTACGCGCACCGCTGAATCTCGGCGAGTTCATCACGCAAGGCTGCGATGCCCGGCGAATCGAAGAACCCGGCTGGCTATGGCCGCGTAATCCGCCGATTCGCGCACGCTCCGAAATTCCTGTCAGCTGGCTGGCGATCACGCTGTCCGAAGGCAAGAATCGACAGGTACGGCGCATGACCGGCGCGATCGGCTTTCCTACATTGCGGCTTGTTCGCATCGCCATAGGCCCTGTTTCACTCCAGACACATCCATTATGGCCCGGCGAATGGCGGGAAATTTCAGCGGCAGAACTCGAGCGTCCTTCCAACCGAAAATAACAAGACCGCATCCAGAAACGAGAATAGGACTTTTCCTTTACACTCGCCGATGCCCCTTTACTTGCAAGCATTGATCCATGAAAAAAATATTTGGCATATATACGGTTGCCCTCGCACTTGTCACCGCTGCGTCTCCCGTCGCATTTGCCCAGCAAATCAAGAAGTTTTCGGTCATTCAATTGACGGTTGGCATGAACGTCATCCATGCTGAAGTAGCCGCCAACGCCGCAGAACGCGAACAGGGATTGATGTTTCGTGAAAGCATGGGAGCGAACGAAGGCATGGTTTTCCTGTTCGGCGCACCGGCTCAAGCCTGCATGTGGATGAAAAATACGCTGATTCCGCTTTCTGTCGCCTTCATCGACCGCAACGGACGCATTGCCAACATCGAGGAAATGAAACCGCAATCACTGGATTCGCATTGTTCCAAGGGACAGGTGTACTACGCGCTGGAAATGAATGCCGGCTGGTTCAAAAGCAGAAATATCAAACCGGGCACCATCATCGAGGGATTGCCGTCAGCACACTGATTGCCGATTCATCCCATACCGAAACGACCGAACGAAACAACCAAAAGAAAATCCCGCCTGATGCATCAACATCAGGCGGGATTTTCATTCGCCGATCGCTGGGCAGCGATCGAACCGGAATTGCTTAGGCCAGCGCTTTCAGGGCAGCTGCCAGACGGCTCTTGTGACGAGCAGCCTTGTTCTTGTGGATGATCTTCTTGTCAGCGATACGATCGATCGTCGACACCGAAGCCAGGAAAACCTGGGAAGCTGCAGCCTTGTCGCCTGCGTCGATCGCTTTGCGAACAGCCTTGATAGCGGTGCGCAGGGTGGAACGCTGACTGGAGTTGTGAGCGTTCAGCGAGATCGCTTGACGAGCGCGTTTGCGTGCTTGTGCGGTATTTGCCATGAATAAATTTTCCTAAAACTGGGTTGACACGCATTTGCACGCATTGCAAAAACGCATCCGTAAGTGAGACGGAATTCTGTAAAGCATTGGATTATAGCGGCATTTCCTGAATCGGGCAAATGAATGTTGCTTCCTTGCCGCTGTACTTTCTTCTCTCTTTCAAAAAGAAGAGAGAAGAAAAATATCAAAAAGACATCAACCATCCGCGTCAGTCGCAAGCTCCCTGACACCATCATATTCAGCCGACAGACTATAATCGCGCTCCATGAACTTGCACAAAACGCTTGCGGCAGTCTCCGGCATGACCATGGTTTCTCGTGTGACGGGGTTGATCCGCGAGATCCTGTTTGCCCGTGCATTCGGCGCATCAGCCTATACCGATGCGTTCAATATCGCTTTCCGCATTCCCAACCTGTTGCGCCGCCTGTTTGCCGAAGGCGCCTTTTCACAGGCTTTTGTCCCCATTCTGGCCGAATACAAAAGCCAGCAAGGTGAAGAATCCGCCAAGAGCCTGGTCGACCATGTCGCAACCGTCCTGATGTGGACCATGCTGGCGACCTGCCTGCTTGGTATCATCGCTTCGCCGGTCATCATTTATCTGATCGCCACCGGCCTCAAGGGTAACCAGGAAGTATTCGATGCCTCCGTCTGGATGACACGCCTGATGTTTCCGTATATCGGTTTCATGGCTTTCGTCGCACTCTCCGGCGGCATTCTGAATACCTGGCGCGAATTCAAGATTCCCGCTTTCACTCCCGTGCTGCTGAATCTGACCTTCATCGGCGGCGTGCTCTTCCTGGCACCGCATCTGCAGCAGCCGATCTATGCGATGGCGATTGCCGTGCTGATCGGCGGCATCCTGCAGATGGCCATTCAGATTCCGGCGCTGATGCGCATCGGCATGCTGCCGCGGCTTGCGATGAATCCGCTGACGAGTCTGCGCGACGATGGCGTGCGCAAGGTCTTGCGCAAGATGGGCCCGGCCGTCTTTGCGGTTTCCGCTGCGCAAATCAGCCTGATGATCAATACGAACATCGCGTCGCGGCTGGAAAGCGGCAGCGTGTCGTGGCTGTCGTATGCGGATCGCCTGATGGAATTTCCGACCGCGCTGCTCGGCGTCGCGCTGGGGACCATCCTGCTGCCCAGCCTATCGAAAGCCAATTTCGAAGGCAACAAGGAAGAATATTCGGCGCTGCTCGACTGGGGGCTGCGGCTGACTTTCCTGCTGGCGTTGCCATGTGCGGTCGGGCTGGCAACGATTTCCCAGCCGCTGACAGCCACGCTCTTCCATTACGGAAAATTCGATGCGCTGTCGGTCGCAATGACGTCGAAGGCGCTGATTGCCTACGGTGTCGGTCTGCTCGGCCTGATCCTCGTCAAGATCCTGGCACCGGGCTTCTATGCGCAACAAAACATCAAGACGCCGGTCAAAATTGCCGTTGGCGTGCTGATCGCCACGCAATTGATGAATCTGATTTTCGTCCCGTGGTTCGCGCATGCCGGTCTGGCACTGTCGATCGGCCTGGGCGCCTGCCTGAATGCAGGCTTCCTGTACTGGGGCTTGCGCCGCCGCGGCATCTACACGGCGCTGCCCGGCTGGCGCATCTTCTTCATTCGTCTGGCCGGCGCGCTGCTGTTGATGGCTGGCGTTGCATCCTGGTCGGCAGCCCAGTTCGACTGGGTAGCGTTGCGCGCCGTGCCGTTCCAGCGTGTCGGCGCGCTGGTACTGGTTCTCGCGGCTTGCGGTATCAGCTACTTCGGCGCCCTGCTCGCCATGGGATTTCGCTTTCGGGATTTCAAGCGCATCGCAAATTGATCGCGTAACATATGACTGAACATGGCGTCCTCATCAAATAGGAGGCATATGACGACTCAGTCCCTTGAATACTTTGCCATGCTGGTACAGCAAGATGACAGCATCCCGCTCTTCGAGGCGGCATTGTCGATTGCACAGGATGTCTATCCGGATCTCGATCTGGATGAGTCCCAAACCGAAATCGACGAACTTGCCGCCCGCCTGCGCCAGCGGTTGCCGGCCGATGCATCCAATCTGCAAAAGCTGCGCGTACTGAACCATTACTTCTATACCGAACTCGGCTTCAGCGGCAACGTCAACGATTACTACAATCCCGACAACAGCTATCTGCACCGCGTGCTGCATACGCGACGCGGCATTCCGATCTCGCTGGCTGTCACGTACATGGAACTGGCCCGCCAGATCGACCTCGATGTGCACGGCATTTCCTTCCCCGGCCATTTCCTGATGAAACTGTCGGTGCAGTCCGGGCAGGTCGTGCTGGATCCTTTCAACGGTACCAGCCTGTCGCGCGAGGAACTGGAAGAGCGGGTCGAACCTTATATCCAGCAGCAGGAATTTCCCGACGATTTCCAGCTCGGCGCCTACCTGTCATCCGCCACGCCGCACGACATTCTGGTGCGCATGCTGCGCAACTTGAAGGCATTGTTCATGCAGCAAAAGCGCTGGCAACATCTGCTGGCTGTACAGGAGAGACTGCTGATCCTGCTGCCGCACGACATTACCGAGCGCCGCGATCGCGGACTGGCGTTTGCGCACCTGGATTGCCCGCTGGCCGCATTGCAGGATCTGGAAGCCTATCTGGCCCAACGTCCGTATGCGATGGATGCAACGGAAGTTCAGGCGCGATTACCCGAATTGCGCGAAGCAATCGGGCGTCTGAATTGAAGCAAAGGATTAAAGCGGGTGAAGCAAAATTCACTGGTTGACCGACCGATTCGACTGGTCAGTCATTGGCATCAATCGCCGACATCAACCTTTCGAACGCGACTCGATGTCTTCCCATCTTTGCAGCATGTCCAGCAACGTTTCATCGATTTCCTGAAAACGCTGGTTTAATCGTTTTACTTCCTCGGGCTGTTGCGTGTACAGGTTTGCATCAGCCAGTTTTTCCGTGATCGACTTCTGCTCTTCTTCCAGTTCCGCAATCATGGCCGGCAAGGTTTCCAGATCACGCTGCTCCTTGTAGCTGAGCTTTTTCTTTGTAGATACAACGGGTGGTGGCGAAGCGTCGGTTTTTGCTTCAATCCTGGCAGCCGTTTTCGGTGCAACTGCCGGCGTTGCCGCCGGACGCACACGCTCCCAGTCGCTGTAGCCGCCGATGTATTCACGCCACGCGCCATCGCCTTCCGCTACGACGACTTGCGTGACGACATTATCGAGGAAGGTGCGGTCATGGCTGACGAGGAACACGGTGCCCTTGTACTCTTCCAGCAATTCTTCCAGCAATTCCAGCGTATCGATATCCAGATCGTTGGTTGGTTCGTCCAGCACCAGCACGTTGGCCGGTTTCGCAAACAGCCGCGCAAGCAGCAGACGATTACGCTCGCCGCCTGACAAGGATTTGACAGGCGAGCGCGCACGCTCGGGTGCGAACAGGAAGTCGTTCAGATACGTCATCACGTGTTTGCGCTGACCGTTGATTTCGACCCAGTCGCTGCCGGGCGCGATTGTATCGGCGAGACTGGCTTCTTCGTTCAACTGCGCGCGCATCTGATCGAAGTAGGCAATTTGCAGTTTGGTGCCCTGTTTCACGTTGCCCGAATCCGGCGCTTCCTCACCCAGAATGATTTTTAGCAGCGTTGTTTTTCCTGCACCGTTCAAACCGATCAAACCGACCTTGTCGCCGCGCAGAATCGTCGTGCTGAAATCGCGCACGATAACCTTGTCACCGTAAACCTTGTTGATATTTTCCAGCTCGGCCACGATCTTGCCGGAGCGATCGCCCGAAGAAACATCCAGTTTGACCTGTCCCTGTTGTTCGCGACGCTCGCTGCGCATACGACGCAGTTCTTCCAGCCGTCGCACACGCCCCTCGTCGCGCGTACGACGCGCCTGCACGCCCTTGCGAATCCAGACTTCTTCCTGCGCGAGAAACTTGTCGAACTTGGCGTTCTCGACTTCTTCGTTCGCCAGCAATTCCGCCTTGCGCCCCTGATAAGTCGTGAAGTTACCCGGGAAGGAAAGCAATTTGCCGCGATCCAGTTCGATGATGCGCGTGGCCACATTATCGAGAAAGCTCCGGTCATGGGTAATAAACAGCACGCTGCCTTTGAACTCGCGCAGCAGGCCTTCGAGCCAGAGAATCGAAGTGAAATCCAGATGGTTGGTCGGCTCATCGAGCAACAGCACATCCGGCGCACTGACCAGCGCACGCGCCAGCGCCACGCGTTTCTGCATGCCGCCTGACAGCGTACCCATCGCCGCATCCTTGACGAGATTCAGGCGATCCAGCGTCGCTTCCACCTTGTGATTGAGATTCCATGCATCGGCCGCATCCAGCTTGACCTGAATATCGTGCATACGCTCCATCAGCGCATCGTCGTTGTCGCCGCCAAATTGCCCGGTCAACGCATCGTATTCCGTCAGCAACGCCTGCAGTTCGCCCATGCCGGATGCGACTGCGTCGTATACCGACATCTCCGGAGAAAAATGCGGCTCCTGTTCAACGTAAGCGATCTTGATGCCCTGCTGCATCACAAAGAGACCATCGTCCAGTCTGGAGCGACTGGCGATAATTTTCAGCAATGAGGATTTGCCGGTACCGTTGCGACCAATCAGACCAACACGTTCACCGGTTTCCAGAGAAAATTCCGCATGATCGAGCAAGGGAACGTGGCCAAACGCGAGCTGTGCGTTGGAGAGAGAAAGAACTGCCATAAATGCCTGACAAATGAAGTACGTGCGGAATCGCGCAGAAATGCACGCAATCGATGAAAGAACGAAGCCAGCATTGTACCGACAGACGCCACTTCCTTCCGGCTTCCACTCCGAATCTTTACGGCGGTCGGCTATAATCCTGGGCAGAAATGCACAGTCTTGTTCATTTCCCGCGTCTCGCCGTAGTTCAATGGATAGAACGAGTGCCTCCTAAGCGCTAGATACAGGTTCGATTCCTGTCGGCGGGACCAGACCCGGATTTCTCTCTCGCCAAACCAGTCAATCAGCGTCGCGGTATTTGCAATTGGCGCTCCCGTAAAAGGCGTGGCCTCATGCGCAGCCTTTTCGACACGATCCTGTACATCAAAAAGGCCGTCTATCGCGACAGCAAACGTATAATCGATACCGACCAACACAGCGGCGGCAATCGGCTGAATATCGGAGCTGAATATCGGGACTGAACACATGATCACCGAAGAACAGATACAGGCACTGCAATCCGAAATGGAAGGGAATGGCGAGAACCAGGCCCAGATGGCCTATCGCATCCTGGAAGAAATGATCGTCACGCTGAAGCTGCCGCCAGGCAGCAAGATTTCCGAGAAAGCGCTGAACCGTTCGCTTGGTTTCGGCCGCACGCCACTGCGCGAAGCACTGCAACGGCTGGCCATCGAAGGTAACGTGAAGATCCTGCCGCGTTCGGGCGTCATCGTGTCGGAAATCGACTTGTCCGATCAATTGAACATGATCGAAGTACGACGCGAGCTGGAAAAGATCATTGCCGGCCGTGCGGCGCGTCTCGCGATGGAAGATCAACGGCGCACCTTCCTCAGGCTGGCCGACGATTTCGACCGTGCTGCACAACAGGACGACGGCACGCTGTTCATCGAAACGGACCGGGAATTCAACGGTCTGTGCATCGATACCGCACAGAACAAATACCTGGCCTACGCCATCGGCCCGATCGAAGCGCAGACGCGGCGCTTCTGGTACCTGCACTTCAAACGCTTCGGCGATCTGCAACGCGTGTCGACACTGCATGCCGGAATTGCGCGCGCCATCGCCGCCAACGACGAACCCGGCGCACGCGATGCTGCGGACAAGCTGATCGACTACGTCGAGGAATACACACGCAAGACGCTGCAGTTCATGGGCGGGCTGTAACGCGTTCGCGCTACGCCCTCGCCGTCATCACGCCATTCTGATCTAGAATCCGGCGACGCCGCCGTTACTGCGCGGATCGCTGCCACCTTCGAAGACGCCGGACGGATGCCGTACGATGGCAGCGGCATGACCGACCATTTCGTCAAAATCCGCCAGCACATCCACCTCATGTCCCAAGGAACGCAGACGGCGGATGACACCTTCGGTAAAACGACTTTCCAGTTTCAGCGACTCCGAGCTTAATCCCCAGGTACGTCCCAACAACCAGCGCGGCGCGGTAATCGCCTGCTGGATAGGCTGGTTGAAAACGGCGTAACGCGTAAATACGGCAGCCTGCGTCTGCGGCTGGCCGTCGCCACCCATCGTGCCATACACCATGGTGCGTCCGTCCTTGAAACGCGCCAATGCAGGATTGAGCGTATGGAATGGTTTTTTTCCTGGCATCAGGCAATTGATGTTGTCCGGATCCAGCGAGAACGAACAGCCGCGGTTCTGCCAGTTGATACCGGTACGCGACAGAACGACGCCGCTGCCGAACTCATGATAAATGCTTTGAATGAAGGATACCGCACGTCCTTCGCCGTCGATCACGCCCATCCAGATCGTGTCGCCAGGCCCTTTGCCCTTGCCCCAAGGCTGTGCCTTGTCGACGCTGATCTTGGCGACATACGGTGCAAGGAACTCGTCCGTCAGCAGTGATTGCGGATCGACCTTCATGTACGCAGGATCGCCGACGTATTGGTCGCGGATGAGAAAAGCCTGTTTTGTCGCCTCGACCACCAAGTGAATGTATTCCGGGCTGTCCTGCTGATACTGCTTGAGGTTCAGCTTGTCCAGGATCGCCAAAATGATCAGCGAAATCACGCCTTGTGTCGGCGGCGCCGTGTTGTAGATATCCGCCACGCTGTGATCCAGATGGATCGCTTCGCAGGTACGTGCGCGATAGGCATGGAAGTCTTCCAGCGTAATCGGGTTGCCGATTTCCGCCAGATCCTTTGCGATGTCTTCGGCCAATGCGCCGCGATAGAAGCTATCCAATCCATCTGCGGCCAGTGCGCGTAACGTCTTGCCCAGGCGCGGCTGAACGAAGCGGCTGCCTGCCGGCGGTATCTTGCCGTCCACCAGGAAGGTGTCCTTGAAGCCTGGCTGCACAATCAACTCATCCAGCTTGGCACTGGTGCTCGCATATTGCGATGCGGTGACGGCAATCCCTTCTTCCGCGTAATGGATTGCATCCTTCAGCAAATCGGACA
>DATDLO010000443.1:0-6709 GCA_036519215.1 Oxalicibacterium sp. | reverse complement strand
GCAGCACCGCCAGTGTTGCCGCTCATGCCGGAGGCACCCGCGCCGGCACCCACGCCGACATTCGCTCCAGTCTGCGCACTGCCGGCCCCGACGTTGGCGCCAGCGCCCGCCCCTACACCGGCACTTTGCGCCAAGGCAATTGACGATGCCGTGGCAAGTGCCACGAAAGAAAGAGAACGCATTGTCTTCTGTAAATTCATGACAGCTCCTTGAAATGGAAAGGTCATGGTTGGAGAAGACTGACAGGCGGTGGTTCGCCTGAAAAGAAAATAGTGTGTATCAGTGCGTTACATCGAGAGCGACATTGCGATGCCGCAACTGATACCAGGCAAGACCGATCCACTCGTGCATTGCGTAGGAAGAACGTTGCATCCAGGCGGCCTTCGGCAGGAAATCATCCGGCGCCCATCGCGCTGCCGTATAGAAAACCGTGGGAGCGGCCACCACATCCAGGCCGGTTTCCCTGAAGATGCGTTTTGCCCGCTGCATATGCAAGGCATCGGTCACCAGCAATATGCGCGTGACGCCTTCGGCACGCAGCATGCGCGCCGAGAATTGCGCGTTCTCGGCCGTATTGTCCGATTCTTCTTCCAGCCATTTCACCGGTACAGAAAATTCACGCAACGTGCGCGCGATGATTGCGGCCTCCGATTCCTGCGAGCCGTCCGGCCGGCCGCCGCTGGCAAGTATCGGCAAGCCTGTCTCCCGCTGTAATCGCGCGGCATAACTTGCGCGCTGCAATGTCGCAGCGGAAAGAATGTCCTCACCACCGTATTCAGGCGCATCGGCGATGCGACCGCCGCCGAGCACGACGATCGCCTGCGCGCCCGAGCTTGCTACCTGCGTCGATTGCAGCGGAGAATTCCACGCCTCCAGCGGCGCGATCAGCAATGTCGCACCCATGCGCGTGCTGAGCAGCACAAGCAGCAACAGGGACGCGACCGATAACAGCATGCCGCCGCGCGACCAGCGGCGGCGCAGCGCCAAACCGAGCGCGCACAGCAATACCAGATTGAACGGCGGCAGCAGAATGGCGCTCACCGTCGAGTTGAAGAGCCAGCCGATGCTCATCTGCTTTTTGATCGATTTTGTTTACGCATTGAAGATGAGCGCCGCCACCGGATCATTCTCCCATCTGCGGTTCGGCAACGGTGCGCAACTGGAAGCGTCCGTCGTTGTTGAACAGCCAGGTCTCCACCAGCTCGACACGGCCATTGCGCAGCAATGCGGCCGGCGGCTTGGGGAAAGGCGACGTCTTGCGCAAGGTCGTCAACGCGGTCGATTCCGTCGCGCGATCGCGATTGGAACGCATGATCTCGCTACGCACCAGCGAACCGTTGGCATCGACGACATAACGCACCACCACGACCGATCGCAGCAGCGCCTGCGGCCGTCCGATAAAGACACGAGTGGAATTGACCTGGGAGACACGTTGCGCAAGCGCCAGCTTGTATTCGCCCAGCGAATCGGCAGCAGAAGTGCCGTCCGCCGTAGTACCCACTTGTTCATGCACATTCAGGCCGCCACAGCCTGCGAGCGCCAGCACGGCACAGAAAGAAAGAAGCCGGAATCCGTTTTTCATCGTCATCTTGTTTATCGAGGAATGGAAGTTGTTCTGATAGGACAGAAAAAACCGCATTTGATTGCAGTACCCATGCTAGTCGAAGCTGCGCTGCAAACGGAACTGTTCCGTTGCCGCCACGAGCGCCGATGCCGTGCCCGGCTCCAATGCCGCATGGCCGGCATCGGCAATCCATTGCAGCTTCGCCTGCGGCCATGCCTGATGCAATCGCCACGCTGCCGCCGGCGGACAAACCGCATCGTAGCGCCCCTGCACGATGATGGCCGGCAGATGGCGAATGCGATCGATATCGCGTATCAATTGATCTTCATCGAAGAAACCCCGATGCAGGAAGTAGTGCGCTTCCAGCCGTCCGATACCGAGCGCCACTGTATCGTCGCTGAATACATCCACCATCTCCGGTCTCGGCTTCAGGAACAGGCAGCTACCTTCGTAGCGGCTCCATGCGCGCGCAGCCTGCAGCGATACCTCTGCATCGTCACCGAACAGGCGACGCTGGTAGGCACGCAACAGGTCGCCACGCTCCTCCGGCGGAATCGGCGCGACGAAAGCATCATGCGCTTCCGGGAAGAAGGCGGCCATGCCATACAGGAACCAGTCGATTTCCTGCTGCGTGCACAAAAAGATGCCTCGCAGGATAAAACCGAGACAGCGCTCCGGATGCACCTGCCCGTAAGCCAGCGCCAGCGTACTGCCCCACGAACCGCCGAATACCAGCCACTGTTCGATGCCGAGCATGATGCGCAACGTCTCGATATCCTCGATCAGCAATGCCGTCGTGTTGTCGCGCCATTCGCCAAGCGGCGTCGATTTGCCGGCACCGCGCTGGTCGAACAGGATGATGCGGTAGTGCTGCGGGTGGAAGAACTGGCGATGCACCGGAGAAATGCCTCCGCCCGGACCGCCGTGCAGGAAGACCATTGTGATACCAGCCGGATTGCCGCACTCTTCCCAATGCAGCGTATGCAGATCGCTGACTTGCAGCATGCCGCTGCGCAACGGCTGCACGGGTGGGAACAACGGTGATGCGGCGGAAGAATCGTCCATGGAGTCTCCGAAAGGGATGACGCGATTGTATCCAAGCTTGTTGCGATGCGGTGTTTGCAGTGAATACAGACGACGCGGCGGCGTTCCGCAGCGCAATGCCGGCGACGAACTATTTTTATCGCACAAACTCTGTCATTACATCGCGACTGCAAAGAAGGAGAGACCGATGAATGCATGGCAGGAATGGCTGCACCATTGGGCGCCGCTCGAAGACTGGCTGCAGGCGCTGATCGTCGCCACACTCAGCTATCTCGTGCTGAGTCTCGCTGCGCGTTTTCTTACACGCCACATCACCATCCTGTCAGAGCGCACAAGCAGCCGCGTCGACGATGTGATCGCTGCTGCGCTCGCCGGTACCAAGAATATCCTGGTCCTGTTGTTTGCCATCCTGATTGGCCTGCATACGATGGATTTTTCCGACAAGGTGGAAACCCGCCTGTCGCAGGCATTGGTGATCGTCGTCGGTCTGCAGGTCGCGATCTGGCTCAATCGCGCCCTCAGCACCTGGATGGAAAAGGTCGTCGATCCCAAAACCGATCCGGCGCTGCGCAATCGCGCAACCACGACCACCATGGTCTTCCTGCTGCGCGTAGCGGTACTGCTGACGGTACTGCTGGCGGTTCTTTCCAATCTAGGCGTCAACATCACCGCCTTCGTCGCCAGCCTCGGCATCGGCGGCATTGCAATCGCGCTGGCGCTGCAGACCATCCTGAGCGACCTGTTTGCCTCGCTGTCGATCGCACTCGACAAGCCGTTTGAAGTCGGCGACTTCATCATCGTCGATGAAGTGATGCTAGGCACAGTCGAATACATCGGCGTCAAGACGACACGGCTGCGCAGTCTCGGCGGCGAGCAACTGGTACGCTCCAACACCGAACTGCTGAAATCGATCATCCGCAACTACAAGCGCATGGCCGAACGCCGCGTGGTGTTCGCATTCGGCATCCGCTACGAAACGCCGATCGACGAAGTCGCTACGCTGGGCGCGGCGGTGAAGGAAATCATCACCGGCATCGACGATACGCGCTTCGACCGCGCGCATTTCTTCAAATTCGGCGAAAGCAGCCTGGATTTCGAGGTCGTCTATTACGTGCTCAGCAGCGACTACAACATCTACATGGACATCCAGCAGCGCATCAACCTCGAATTGATGCGCACATGCGAGTCACGCGACATCCGCTTCGCGCGCCCGGTCTCCGTCGTGCACTTCGGCTCGAATCTGCACGTCGCCGAGCCACCGCCGGAAGAAGGCACCGGCACCCGTGCCAGTACTGCTGCATGAGTCAGCCGTGCCGACGCGCGTTCAGCCAGCTGCGCGCGATGTCGAACACCCAGTTGTAGCAGAACGCGTAGATCATGAAGAAAACGGAAAACGTCAGATCGAGCAATAACGCGTCGAGCACCGAGATATCCAGCCACCATGCGGTCAGCGGCAAAGCAACGGCCATGAAGCAGGCTTCAAAACCCAGCGTATGCAGCACGCGCATGCGTACCGTCCGGCGCCAGCCGAACTTGTGCTCGAACGCTTCATAGGCGTGGTTGTATGCCATGTTGCACGCCATGGCGCACAACGCGAGGATCAGCGCCAGCGCACCGAAGTGCAGCATCTCCATGCCGAAGCCGTAGGACATCAGCGGCACCAGGATGATCAATGCGAAGAATTCAAACAGGACGGCATGGACGATGCGCCGCAATAACGTGGTGTTGATGACAATCTCGACAAGAACAATAGGAAGGCCTCCATTATAGAAAACTGGCGCGATTCCAGCCGGTCACCCTTCGCGGCGAAGATTTACAAAAACGGAGTGACTTTTTCAGGAATGTGCTTTATACTTCTGGCCCTTCAGGCAGTGTTGGCCGACACCAACATCGTTTGACTGAGCAGGTCATGTTTCGGGTGCTTAGCTCAGTTGGTAGAGCGGCGCCCTTACAAGGCGTAGGTCGGGAGTTCGAGCCTCTCAGCACCCACCATCAGTCAGACAACCTGAGAAAGTTCACGCAGTTAGGAGTGGTAGTTCAGTTGGTTAGAATACCGGCCTGTCACGCCGGGGGTCGCGGGTTCGAGTCCCGTCCACTCCGCCAAATATAAAACGCCCGCATATGCGGGCGTTTTTATTTTCCGGCATTCATCCGCTCACGCCACGGCAATGACAGCATCCGCCGTGCCAGAAATACTTTGCACCAGACGATGCACCAATACGCCAACATGGTTTCTTCCCGTTCGCGCACGAAGAAATGGCCGCCGTCAAACCAGTCCAGCGTATAACGCGCCGTCGTTTCGCGCCGCCAGGCGTCCATGCCGGCGATACCGATGTCATCATACCGGCCGCCGAAGGCGTGGATGGGAACCGGCAGCGGCGCACCCGTACATGATTGCAATGGATCATGGCAATGCAGATTCTTTCTTTGCGATCGTCATGACTAGCGAACATCGATACCTCGTGAATTGATTCAGGCGTAACATCCGGCAGCGCGGGCATCAGTCATCAAGAAAATGCCGGCAAGGACGCAACGCGCTGGCGACATCCTTCAGCATGAAGTTGACCAGCGTCGCCGAACAACCGAGATTGCGGCCGATGTCGCGCTGCGTCATGTCTTCCAGACGGCACAGTTCGAATGCCTCACGGGTGCGCGCCGGCAGCGTGTCGAGCACGCGATCGACTGCCTCCAGCATCTGCTTCTCGCTGAGAATACGGTCCGGCGTCAGGTGCCCCGGCCGATCCAGCCCCTCCACGTCGACGTCGAAAATCCGACAGCCGGATTCGGTCGCATGCCGGCGAAAGTGATCCATCGCCAGATTGCGCACCACCCGGCAGCAATAGCAATATGGTTTGTCGATGTCGGCATGCGGACAGACGGCGACCTTCAGATAGGCATCCTGCATGATCTCGTCGGCCAGATCCGCCTTGCGGACAATGCCGAGCACGATGCCGCGCAATTGCGCGTGATGGGTCACAAAGGTTTGTTCCAGGGCCTGGCGGCCGGTGATGGCGTGCGTGTTCATGGATCGATCATAACAATAATGAGAATTATTCTCATTGAATATAATCATCCAACAATTTGCCGCGTTTTTCAAGCAGGCTGGCGCCGGCCCACGCTTCCGCAACATCGCTAGCCTGCATGCCGCCACGCTCTGCTACCATGACGGTCTGGCGTCTTTGGACGCAATTCGGCCTTTTTTTGGCGAACCGAGCATGACTGACGAATACCAACGCGAACCCATTCCCCTTCCCGCCAAACCGGGCAAGGTGCTGCTGCATTCCTGCTGCGCGCCATGCTCGGGCGAAGTGATGGAAGCGATGCTGGCTTCCGGCATCGATTACACGATCTTCTTCTACAATCCGAACATCCATCCGGAGAAGGAATACCTGCTGCGCAAGGAGGAGAACATCCGCTTTGCCGAAAAGCACGGGGTGCCCTTCATCGATGCCGACTACGACACCGACAACTGGTTCGAACGCGCCAAGGGAATGGAAGACGAACCGGAGCGCGGCATCCGCTGCACAATGTGCTTCGACATGCGCTTCGAGCGCACTGCGCTGTACGCGCACGAGCACGGCTTTCCGGTGATCTCCAGCTCGCTCGGCATTTCGCGCTGGAAAAACATGGACCAGATCAACGACTGTGGCAAGCGTGCCGCAGCCAAGTATCCGGACATGATTTACTGGGATTACAACTGGCGCAAAAAGGGCGGCTCCGCGCGCATGATCGAAATCTCCAAGCGCGAGAACTTCTATCAGCAGGAATACTGCGGCTGCGTCTATTCGTTGCGCGACACCAATCGCCATCGCCGCGAACAGGGCCGCGACCGTATCCAGCTGGGCGTGCTGTACTACGGCGAAAATAAGGAAAACGAAGGCGGTTGATTCTGTCGCGTCTGCCTATTCCAGCGATAGAAACATTTTCGATGAAGCCCGGCCCTGCGCCGGGCTTTTTGCTCTTGCAATCCGCACAAGGCTCTCTATCTCTATCAGTAGACATTCGCGCCGCAACCGCAGAAACTTAAGCGGCGTTCCTCGACTCTACTGTTGCCCATCAAGGAGAAAGCCATGAAAACGACGAAAGCGACGAAAGCCAAAG
>DATDLO010000442.1:0-2258 GCA_036519215.1 Oxalicibacterium sp. | reverse complement strand
CGTTGAATTTCTTACATCAATCCCTCCGCTTGTCCGATACCGCGTCGGTTGCGGAATCGCAGAACATCTGCATGCACAAATGCACGACTTCAACGCAGAGAAAGCCAACTCTGCCACTTCCGTCCAACCGAATTCGAGGAGAACAAGATGTTTGCACACAACAAGCGGTTGCAATACACGGTGCGCGTCAGCGAGCCCAATCCCGGGCTGGCGAACCTGATGCTGGAACAGTTCGGTGGTCCGCAGGGCGAGCTTGCCGCAGCGATGCGGTACTTCACGCAGGCCGTGGCCGAAGACGATGCAGGCCGCAAGGACATGCTGTTCGACATCGCGACGGAAGAACTCAGCCATCTAGAAGTGATCGGCAACATCGTCGTGATGCTGAACAAGGGCGCAAAAGGCAAATTGGCGGAAGGAGTGGAAGAAGAGGGCGAGATCTATCGCTCGATCACCGGTGCCGGTAACGATAGTCACCTCACGCAGGTGCTATATGGCGCCGGCGCACCGCTGACCAATTCCGGCGGCGTGCCGTGGAGCGCAGCCTACATCGACACGATCGGTGAACCGACCGCCGACCTGCGTTCGAACATTGCGGCCGAAGCGCGCGCAAAGATCGTCTACGAACGGCTGATCAACCTGACCGACGATCCGGGTGTGAAGGAAGCGCTGGGTTTTCTGATGACGCGCGAGATCGCGCACCAGAAATCCTTCGAAAAGGCCCTGTATTCGATCACGCCCAACTTTCCTCCCGGAAAACTGCCGGGCATGCCGGATTTCGCCAGCACTTATTTCAACCTGTCGAGCGGACCGGGCGAAGAGCGCGGTCCGTGGAATCAAGGTGAAAAATGGAAATTCGTGGCCGATCCCGCACAAGCACAGGCGGTCGATGGCGGAAGCGGGCAGGCGAGTGTCGAAATGCCGGCCGGTGATGCGGAGGTCGTGCAGGACCTGGCTACGCGTACGGCATCGCACGCGGAAACCGATCCGTTGACCGGTGCCGAGCTGGGCATGGGCGAACTGGCGGTAAAAGGTACGGGCAGTACCGCGCCGTCGCGCAAACGCTGAACCGAAGCAAACTCTACTGTGCCTAAGAAAAAGGCAAGGCCATTCGTCATGCATGGAAAATCTTGACGGGACCGGCCCGCATCCCGCGGGCCGGTGTTTGTTTGCAGGTTGTTCCACGACACATCCGCGACGTATTGCGATATATCCCGTGAAGGAAATGCATGCAGGTCATTGATCCCGATCGACTGCTGTCGCTGTCAAGAAAGCAGGCTTGGCGCCGAGCGGTCGGATTGCTGATCTGCGCTGTCGGTGCATGGCTGCTGTTGGGCGATGTCATCGAACGTCTGCAGCGCGAGCCGGCATTGCGTGCCGCGCTGCTCGGCGGCGGCGTTGGGGCGCTGGCGACCGCATTGGGTACGCTGCCGGTGCTGCTGTCGCAGCGCTTCTCGCAACGCACCTACGACGCGTTTCTCGGTTTCGGGGCCGGCGTGATGTTGGCTGCAACGGCGTTTTCGCTGATTCTGCCGGCGCTTGCTGCCACGCGCGGGGCCGGCATGGCCTCGATGTCGGCGAGTATCTGCGTCGGTGGCGGCATCCTGATCGGCGCCATGCTGATCTTGCTGCTGGAACGAAGGGCTGCCGCCAACAATCTGGCGCCTGCGATCGATGCCTCATTGGCGCAGGCGCGATCGCTACGGCGAGTCTGGCTGTTCGTCTTCGCCGTCAGTCTGCACAATCTCCCAGAAGGGCTGGCGATCGGCATCGCGCAGGCGGGCATCGATGCCGGCAAAGCCGATATGCTGACTACAGGCATTGCCATCCAGGACGTACCGGAGGGACTGGTCGTGGCGCTGGCGTTGCGCAGCGTGGGATACGGCAGAGGAATGTCGGTCGGTCTGGGCGTGTTGTCGGGTCTGGCGGAGCCGCTGGCTGCGCTCGTCGGTGCGATGCTCATCGGCATGTCAATCGGGCTGTTGCCTTGGGGATTGGCCGCAGCGGCAGGCGCGATGCTGTTCGTCATATGCCGCGATGTGATTCCCGAATCGCACCGCAACGGCAACGGAACATTTGCCAGTTGCAGTCTGGTGGTGGGATTCGTGCTGATGACGGTGCTTGATACGGCGCTCTCCTGATTGCCGCTAATCGCGATTTAAGACACGGAATTGTGCAGACGGATGGATGGTGTAGCAGATGCGCATACGCGATCTGTTGAAGCATGCCGGCGTCGATTTGTCGCTGTGGTATCGCCGTTA
>DATDLO010000441.1:0-3219 GCA_036519215.1 Oxalicibacterium sp. | reverse complement strand
CGCTCCGCGACGCGGCCTGCGGCCCTTGCTCGCTGCGCTCGCGCGCTGCGCTCATGCGACCTTCTTCTTCGCCTCGTCGCGCAGCTCGCGCCGCAATATCTTGCCGACGTTTGACTTCGGCAGCTCGCTGCGAAACTCGATGTGCTTCGGCTTCTTGTAACCAGTGAACTGCTCGCGACAGAAACCCATCAGCGCCTCTACCGTCAGATTCGGATCGCGCCGCACGACGAACAATTTGACCGCTTCGCCGGTATGTTCGTCCGGCACGCCGATGCAGGCACATTCGAGCACGCCTGGATGTGCGGCGACGACACCCTCGATTTCGCTCGGATAGACGTTGAAGCCCGAGACGAGGATCATGTCCTTCTTGCGATCGACGATGCGCACGAATCCGCGCTCGTCCATGATGCCGATGTCGCCGGTCTTGAAGTAGCCATCGGCCGTCATCGACGCGGCCGTTTCCCGCGGATTGTTCCAGTAGCCTGCCATCACCTGCGGCCCGCGTATCGCGATTTCTCCCGGCATGCCGAGCGGAACGTTGTTTTCGTTGTTGTCGATGATGCGCACTTCGGTCGACGGAATCGGAATGCCGATCGTGCCGGAGAATTCCACAGCGTCGACTGGATTGCCGGTCGCCACCGGCGAGGTTTCGGACAGGCCGTATCCTTCGTTGATCGGCACGCCGGTCACTTCCAGCCATTTGTCGCTGACGACCTTCTGCACCGCCATGCCGCCACCGTTGCACATGATCAGTTTGGAGAAATCCAGCGTTGCGAATTCCGGGTTGTTCAGCAATCCGTTGTATAGCGTGTTCACCGCCGGCAGCAGGTGGAAAGGATGCTTGCGCAATTCCTTGATCATGCCGGGAATGTCGCGCGGATTCGGAATCAGCAGGTTCATCACACCCAGCCGCGTACCCAGCATGCAGCAGGCCGTCAGCGCAAAGATGTGATACAGCGGCAGGGCGCAGACGAAGGTCAGCGGCGCATTCTTGTCTGCTTTCTGCAAGGCCGGCGAAATCCACGCTTCATTCTGCAGCACGTTGGCGATGATGTTCCGATGCGACAGCATCGCGCCCGTGGCGGTACCGGTCGTACCGCCCGTGTATTGCAGGAAGGCGACGTCATCCTGGTGCAGATCGGGGCGCTGCAAAGAAAGATGGCTACCCTGCGTCAGCGCCTGCTTGAACGAAACCTGATACGGTAGCAAGAACGGCGGCACCAGCTTCTTCACATGGCGCACGACGAAATTGACGATCGCACCCTTGATGCCGCCCAGCATGTCACCCATCGTCGCGACAATCACATGCCGGATCTGCGTGGCTGCAATCACTTTCTGCAACGTGGCCGCGAAATTTTCCAGGATGATGATGGCTTCCGCACCGGAATCGACCAGCTGGTGCTGCAATTCGCGCGGCTTGTACAGCGGATTGACGTTGACGACCACATAGCCGGCACGCAGCACGGCGGCCAACGCGATCGGATACTGCAACACATTCGGCATCATCAACGCCACGCGTGCGCCTTTCTGCAACCCCTGCGCCTGCAGATAGGCGCCGAGCTTGCTCGACAAGGTATCGACTTCGCGGTACGTCATGAAGCGATCCATGCAGACGTAAGCATGGCGATCTGCATAACCGCGGTACGCTTCCTCCAGCAATTGCACCAGCGATTCGTATTGCGTGAAATCGACCTCCGCCGGCACGCCGGGCGGATATGACGACAGCCAGATCTTGTCCATCCTCACCTCTTGTTTTCAGTCTGTTTCCAGTCAGTTCTCGCAACTTGCCGTTACATATATTGCTCCCGCGGCAATGCCGCATTGATGCTATCGGGCAGGACCGCGATGCGCAAGCCCTTTCACGGCGAAAACCATGTCGGCAATGCGGTCCATCGCAGGCGGATTCCGCGAATCGCGCGAATTGACGTAACATGGAAGGCTTCTGCTGCCGGCAATCCGACATGCTGCAACATGCCCGATTTGGAGACGCACCATGAACCTGATCGATCCGATTATCCAGTTCCAGAATGAACTGCAGGCCATACGCCGCAGCATTCATGCACATCCGGAACTGTGCTTCGAAGAACACGACACCGCCGAACTGGTGGCGCGCAAGCTGACCGAATGGGGCATCCCGGTATTGCGCGGCATGGGTGTCACGGGCGTTGTCGGCATTCTCAAGAACGGCCCCAGCGATCGTGCCATCGGCTTGCGCGCCGACATGGATGCGTTGCCGATGCAGGAAACCAATACCTTTGCGCACGCGTCGAAAAACGACGGCAAAATGCACGCCTGCGGCCACGATGGGCACACCGCGATGCTATTGGGTGCCGCGCACTATCTGTCGCAGCATCGCAATTTCGATGGCACCATCTATCTGATCTTCCAGCCGGCAGAGGAAGGCGGCGGCGGCGCCAAACGCATGATGGACGAAGGCCTGTTCGAACAATGTCCGATGCAGGCCGTGTTCGGCATGCATAACTGGCCTGGCATTCCGGTCGGCATGTTCGGCGTGACAGCCGGGCCGATGATGGCATCGAGCAACGAATTCGAAGTCGTCGTCCGCGGCAAAGGCTGCCATGCAGCGCAGCCGCACAAGGGCATCGATCCGGTCATGATCGCCGTGCAGATTGCGCAAAGCTGGCAGACCATCATCACGCGCAACCGCAATCCCAACGATGCCGCCGTGCTGTCGATCACGCAGATCCATGCCGGCAGCACAACCAACGTCATTCCGAATGAAGCGACGCTGATCGGCACCGTGCGCACCTTCGGCCTTGACGTGCTGGACCTGATCGAATCGCGCATGCGTGCGATCGCGGAACATACGGCGCAAGCCTTCGATGCCGAAGTCGACTTCAACTTCACGCGCAACTACCCGCCGCTGATCAATCATCCACAGGAAACCGTCTTTGCTGCCGACGTGCTGCGCGGCATCGTCGGTGAAGAAAACGTGGATACCCAGGTCGAACCAACGATGGGTGCAGAAGATTTCGCCTTCATGCTGCAGGGCAAACCGGGCTGCTACGTCTTCATCGGCAACGGCGAAGGCAGCCATCGCGATGCCGGTCACGGACTCGGACCGTGCAACCTGCACAATCCGAGCTACGACTTCAACGACGAACTTCTGCCGATCGGTGCCACTTACTGGGTGCGCCTGGCAGAAGCCTTCCTCAAGGCATAGCAATCACGGCTGGCATAGACACGCTATGCCAGGAT
>DATDLO010000440.1:0-2813 GCA_036519215.1 Oxalicibacterium sp. | reverse complement strand
CGCCGCGGCGTCATGGAGTTGTATATCTCCGACCATCCACTGGATTGCCTGACCTGCCCAGCCAACGGCAACTGCGAACTGCAGGACATGGCCGGCGTCGTCGGCCTGCGCGACGTGCGCTACGGCTACGACGGTGAAAACCACCTGAAGATGGAGAAGGACGAATCCAATCCGTACTTCACCTACGATCCTTCCAAATGCATCGTCTGCAATCGCTGCGTACGTGCCTGCGAAGAAACACAAGGCACTTTCGCACTGACGATCGACAGCCGCGGTTTCGATTCGCGCGTGTCGCCGAGCCAGTACGAAGACTTCATCGACTCCGAATGCGTCTCCTGTGGCGCCTGCGTCGATGCCTGCCCGACCGCTACGCTGACCGAGAAGACCGTCATCATGATGGGTCAGGCCGAGCACAGCAAGATCACCACCTGCGCATACTGCGGCGTGGGCTG
Organism: Oxalicibacterium sp.; assembly: GCA_036519215.1. Classification (GTDB taxonomy): domain Bacteria; phylum Pseudomonadota; class Gammaproteobacteria; order Burkholderiales; family Burkholderiaceae_D; genus Oxalicibacterium. Next base: position 2,361 of record DATDLO010000440.1, on the reverse strand, counting down.
CTCGTTCCGTGCCGAAATGAAGGGCAACGAAGTCGTGCGTATGCTCCCGAACCCGGACGGCGGTGCCAACCAGGGCCATGCCTGTGTCAAGGGTCGTTTCGCATGGGGTTACGCAACACACAAGGACCGCATGCTCAAGCCGATGATCCGCAAGAAAATCTCGGATCCTTGGCAGGAAGTATCGTGGGAAGAAGCGATCAACTACGCCGCTTCCGAAATCAAGCGCATTCAGGCCAAATACGGTCGTAGTTCCGTCGGCGGCCTGGTGTCGTCGCGCTGCACGAACGAAGAAGGCTATCTGGTGCAGAAGCTGGTGCGTGCAGCATTCGGCAACAACAACGTCGATACCTGCGCTCGTGTCTGCCACTCGCCGACCGGCTATGGCTTGAAGGTCACGATGGGCGAATCCGCCGGCACGCAGACTTTCGAGTCCGTGATGAAATCGGACTGCATCCTGATCATCGGTGCCAACCCGGCTTCCGGTCACCCGGTGTTTGCGTCGATGATGAAACGCCGCCTGCGTCAGGGCGCCAATCTGATTGTGGTCGATCCGCGTGAAACCGAAATGGTCAAATCGGCGCACATCAAGGCCGATTATCACCTGAAGCTGAAACCGGGCGGCAACGTCGGTGTCGTCAATGCACTGGCACACGTGATCGTTACCGAAAAACTGTACAAGGAAGAATTCATCCGCGAACGCTGCGAATGGGATTCCTTCCAGGAATGGATGGAGTTCGTTTCGCTGCCGGAAAACTCGCCGGAAGCAATGGCACCGATCGTTGGCGTGTCGGCTGAAGATATTCGCGGCGCAGCACGTCTGTACGCCAAAGCGAAAAACGGCTCGATCTACTACGGCCTGGGCGTAACCGAGCATGCACAAGGTTCGACGGCTGTTATCGGTATCGCCAACCTCGCAATGGCAACCGGCAACATCGGCCGCGAAGGCGTTGGTGTCAATCCGTTGCGCGGCCAGAACAACGTGCAAGGTTCCTGCGACATGGGTTCCTTCCCGCACGAATTGCCGGGCTACCGTCACGTGTCCGACACCACTGCACGCTCGGAATTCGAAGCAGCATGGAACGTCACGCTGGATCCGGAACCAGGCCTGCGTATTCCGAACATGTTCGACGCAGCGATGGAAGGCACCTTCATGGGCCTGTACTGCGAAGGTGAAGACATTGTTCAGTCCGACCCGAACACGCAACACGTTACCGCTGCGCTGGAAGCAATGGAATGCATCATCGTTCAGGATATCTTCCTGAACGAAACCGCAAAATACGCACATGTGTTCCTGCCGGGCTCGTCGTTCCTGGAAAAAGACGGCACCTTCACCAACGCAGAGCGCCGTATCTCGCGCGTGCGCAAAGTGATGCCGCCGAAATCCGGTTATGGCGACTGGGAAGTCACGCAGATGCTATCGAACGCACTCGGCTATCCGATGAACTACACGCACCCGCGTGAAATCATGGACGAGATCGCAGCGTTGACGCCGACCTTCACCGGTGTCAGCTTCAAGCGCATCGACGAACTGGGCGGCAGCATCCAGTGGCCATGCAACGCCGAAGCGCCGGAAGGGACGCCGACGATGCACATCGACGAATTCGTCCGCGGCAAGGGCCGTTTCATCCTGACCAAGTACTACGGTTCGGGCGAGCGTACCAACAAAGACTTCCCGCTGATCCTGACCACCGGCCGCATCCTGTCGCAGTACAACGTCGGCGCGCAAACGCGTCGTACGTTCAACAACATGTGGCACAGCGAAGACCGCCTGGAAATCCATCCGGACGACGCAGCGGAACGCGGTATCAAGCAGGACGACTGGGTCGGCATCACATCGCGCGCCGGCCAGTCCGTGTTGCGTGCCGAAGTGACCGAACGCATTCAACCGGGTGTCGTGTACACCACGTTCCACTTCCCGGAATCGGGTGCGAACGTGATCACGACCAGCTCGTCCGACTGGGCGACCAACTGCCCTGAATACAAGGTCACTGCAGTTCAGGTAACACCAGTCAGCCAGCCGTCCGAATGGCAGCGCGCGTACATGCGCTTCAATGCCGAGCAGGAAAGTTTTGCGAGTTCCAAACTCATTCCTCGCGAAGCTGCGACAACGAAGTAAAACTCGAGTAGGAATGGCGTGATGAATGCCTTTACCAATGACGAACGCAGTGCGCTGGTTCGTGTCTCCGTTGAAAAATGGGATGCGGACCGGCAGATCGTCTGTGAGGACGATGTTGCAGAGGAAATCCCGGTCGCACTGGAGTACAACGGCATTTCACATGCCGTGATGATGGCTTCTCCTTACGATCTGGAAGACTTCGCGCTGGGCTTCTCTCTTAGTGAAGGCATACTGAACGACAGATC
>DATDLO010000439.1:0-9238 GCA_036519215.1 Oxalicibacterium sp. | reverse complement strand
TGTCCAGCCGCGAACCGGTGATGACGTTGAGCGAGGGAGACGTGCAGCAAGCCTTGCAGCGGCTGATGCAGGAACGCTTCGTTGCCGAAGTCAACCAGTCAGGTGCACGGGTTCCCAAATACGAACATCGGCTGCGGGTCAAATGGATGCTTGAACAGGGCAGGCTGGCTGTGCTGGTGATCCTGATGCTGCGTGGGCCGCAAACGGCAGGGGAGATTCGTGCCCGCTGCGGTCGCCTGCATGAATTCGCGTCGCTGGCAGACGTCGAGGCCTGTCTGCAATTCCTGACTGACAAGTATCCGCCATTGGTGGCAAGACTGGCGCGCGCACCTGGTTCGAAGGAAGCGCGTTATGCGCAGCTGTTGTCGGGCGAGACCGATCTGTCGATGGACGTTCCGAGTGGCGAAGGCGGTGCATCAGTGTCGAGAAATGACCGTATTGCAGACTTGGAGCAAGAGGTCGCTGCGCTGAAGGCGGAAGTCGCCGCGCTGACTGACCAATTCGGACGATTTCGCTCGCAGTTCGAATAGGCTGCCCTCAATCGCGATCGGCCGCACAAATATTTCTATCCAGTTTTAGATCCGGTTTCGACTTCGCCGCCATGCAGGTCGTGGCGGCGAATCGTCCCATTGTGATCGATGGATAGCCAGTCGCCGCGTGGCGCTCCATGGTCCAGATCCCAATCCGAAAGAACGTAGCGCAAGTGTGTGGTGTCGCCGAGCTGATGCCGATGTACGGCTGGCCGGTGCGTATGGCCGTGGATCATGTCGGTTGCCGCAGTGCGATCGAACAGGTCGGTGATGGCTTGCTCGTTGACGTCGGTGATCGCATAGGATTTTCCCTTTTGCGCTTCGCGACTGCCGGCACGTAAGTCCTCGGCGATTTTCTTGCGTTGCGCGAGCGGCAGCGAAAGAAAGTGCTGCTGCCATTCCGGCTGGCGCACCTGTTCCCGGAACGCCATGTAGGCTGTGTCGTCGGTACACCAGGCATCGCCATGTGTCAGCACGAGAGAGCGGCTGGCGATCGTGGTGACGAATGGATCGGCCAGCAAGGTCATGCCGGCGTCTTGTGCAAAGCGTTCGCCGACGAGAAAGTCGCGATTGCCGGCCATCCAGAAAACCGCGGTTCCCTGTTCGCTCAGATGGCGAATGGCATCGGCCATGCGGCGATGGCAAGGATCGTTAATGTCGTCATCGCCTACCCACGCTTCGAAGATGTCGCCCAGCAGGTAGAGTTGTGCGGCGCGCGGTGCCTGTTCGTGCAGAAATGTGAGGAATGCCTGCATGGTGCGCGGCATATCCTCCTGCAGATGCAGGTCGGAAACGAAAAGCGCAGCCATTTCCGGCTGCGCTTGCTTCGATGCCTGAAGGGTCATCATGCCGCCGTCATCAGACGGCTTCCGCTTTCTCGATCACGACGTCTTCGACCGGTACGTCGGCATGCATGCCGGAACGCGTGGTTTTTACCGAACGAATCTTGTCGACGACGTCGGTGCCATCGGTCACCTTGCCGAACACACAGTAACCCCAGCCGTCCTGTCCCGGATAATCGAGGAAGCTGTTGTCGTTGATGTTGATGAAGAATTGCGCGGTTGCCGAATGCGGTGCCGAGGTGCGGGCCATCGCGATCGTGTAGTGATCGTTCTTCAGGCCGTTCTTGGCTTCATTCTCGACCGGTTCGTTGGTCGGCTTCTGTTTCATGCCTGGTTCGAAACCGCCGCCCTGGATCATGAAGCCGTCGATCACGCGATGGAAGATCGTGCCGTTGTAGTGGCCGGCATTGACGTAGGCGAGGAAATTTTCCACCGTCTTCGGTGCTTTTTCGGCGTCGAGTTCGATGGTGATCTTGCCGTGATTGGTGGTGAGGATGACAGCCATGGATAGTCCTTCTTTATGGGTTGGTATCGGTTGTATGACGAAGATTACCGGACGACGGTGGCAGATTCAATGACGACCGGTGTGACCGGCACATTCTGGAAGTAGCTGCGGTTGCCGGTGGGAACTTGTCGAATCTTGTCGACGACTTCCGTTCCCTTGATGACCTTGCCGAAGACGGCATAGCCCCAGCCGTCCTGGCCTGGATAATTGAGGAAGTCGTTGTTCTTTGTATTGATGAAGAATTGTGCGGCGGCCGAATGCGGATTGCTGGTACGCGCCATCGCAATCGTGTAGATGTCGTTGCGCAAGCCGTTATCCGCTTCGTTCGGGATCGGCGCGCGCGTCGGTTTTTCGCGCATGTCCTTGTCGAATCCGCCGCCCTGGATCATGAAGTTGCCGATCACGCGGTGGAAGATCGTGCCGTTGTACTGGCCGCTTTCCACATACTGCAGGAAGTTGGCAACCGATTTCGGCGCCTTGTCGGCATTCAATTCCAGCTCTATAACGCCCATGCTGGTTTTAAGCAGGACGTGAGGTGCGGCGGCATAGGCGGGAAGAAATGCGATCGACAGCGACAAAGCCGCTGCAAATCCCAGAAGCCGGCGGCGGAGTGGTTTCATGCGGTTTTCCTGTTCAAGACGGATTGAGAAAAGCACGCCGTGTGCGGGCGGCAGATGTGCGGTTGCGATAACAGTCCTGCTGGCATATCATGCCGTCCCTTCGCGACGTTCTTTGCCGTGCATGGCGGCGCAAGGGAGCGGCGACGGCAATCGATGTGTTGGCTTGAGCCATTTTCATCAATGCTATACTGCCGCGAAAACGTGCATTTTATCAAAAAGAAGTATGACCAAGTGTCTGGCCTGACTGCTGCGCCATCTGACGAAATGCCGTTGCGGATGCAAGTGGTGAAACGCATCCAGCCAGCGGTACATTCCTGACCGACACACGATATCCATGAGTTTGCTGAAGATCTACAACACGCTGGCGCGCGAGAAGCAGCCGTTTACGCCGATCGAACCGGGCAAGGTTCGGATGTACGTTTGCGGCATGACCGTCTATGACTATTGCCATATCGGGCATGCGCGCGTGATGGTGGTGTTCGATCTGGTGCAGCGCTGGCTGCGCGCTTCGGGCTACGACGTCACTTATGTGCGCAACATCACGGATATCGACGACAAGATCATCAAGCGGGCCGCGGAAAACGGCGAATCGATTTCGCAGCTGACGCAACGCTTCATCGATGCGATGGACGAAGATGCGGCAGCGCTCGGTGTGCAGAAGCCGGATCAGGAGCCGCGCGCCACCGCTTACGTGCCGCAGATGCTGGGACTGATCGAGGCACTGGAGCGAAATGGCCTGGCTTATCGTTCCGACGATGGCGATGTCAATTTCGCCGTGCGCCATTTTGCCGGTTACGGCAAGTTGTCCGGCAAGTCGCTGGACGATCTGCGCGCCGGCGAGCGTGTCGACGTGAATACCGGCAAGCACGATCCGCTGGATTTCGTGTTGTGGAAAGCTTCGAAGGCAACCGAGCCGGATGAAGTGAAATGGCAGTCGAAGTGGGGCAGCGGCCGGCCCGGCTGGCATATCGAATGCTCGGCGATGTCTTGTGAATTGCTGGGCGAACATTTCGACATTCACGGCGGCGGCACCGATTTGCAATTCCCGCATCACGAGAACGAGATTGCACAATCCGAAGGTGCGACCGGACAGACCTTCGTCAATTACTGGATGCACAACGGCTTCGTGCGCGTCGACAACGAAAAGATGTCGAAATCGCTGGGCAATTTCTTCACGATCCGTGAAGTGCTGGCGAAATTCGATGCCGAAGTTGTGCGTTTCTTCATTTTGCGTGCGCACTATCGCAGCCAATTGAATTACTCGGACGCGCATCTGGACGATGCGCGCAATGCGTTGACCCGCATGTATACGGCCTTGAAAGACGTCACGCCGGACGGTTTGCCGCTGGACATGACGGAAGCGCATGCAGTGCGCTTTGCCGAGGCGATGAACGACGATTTCAATACGCCGCTGGCCGTTGCCGTATTGTTCGAACTGACGAACGAAGTCAACAAGACAAAATCGCCGGTACTGGCGCGCCAACTGGCCGGCCTCGCTGGTATAGTCGGTCTTCTGCAGCGCACTCCGCAGCAGTTCCTACATGCCGGCCTGGCCGATGGCGATCTGGAAACATTCGTGCTTGACCAGATCGTCGCCCGAACCGATGCCAAGAAGGCGAAAAATTTCGCCGAAGCGGATCGTATTCGCGCGGCCCTGCTGGAAAAGGGAATCGTTCTGGAAGACAAACCGGGTGGCTTGACCGAATGGCGAAAGGCATAAGGTCCGCATGGGGAAACTGATTGTCGCCGAAGAAACGCGCATCCTGCCACCATACTGGGAGGAGGCCAAGGTCGAGCTGATGAGGCGCGACCGGATCATGCGCAAGCTGATTCCGCAGTTCGGCGATCTTCATCTTGTCAGTCGCGGCGATCCTTTCCTGACATTGGCGCGCTCCATCATCGGTCAGCAGATTTCGGTCAAGGCAGCGGAAAGCATCTGGCAGCGGCTTTTGGAAGCCTGCCCGAAGTGCACGCCGGCACAGGTCGTCCGGGCGGGCGACAAGCTTGCGACCTGCGGCCTTTCCAAGCGCAAGGCTGAATACATTCTCGATCTGGCAGACCATTTCAAGGCAAAACGTGTCAATTGTGACAAGTGGGCCGAGATGGAAGACGAGGCCGTCATCGCCGAATTGATCCAGATTCGCGGCATCGGACGCTGGACAGCGGAGATGTTTTTGATATTTAATCTGCTCCGCCCGAATATCCTGCCGCTGGACGATGTCGGCCTGCTGGCGGGAATCAGCCGTAATTATTTTTCCGGCGAGCCGGTTTCGCGCAGCGATGCGCGCGAAGTCGCCGCCAATTGGGAACCATATCGTACCGTCGCAACCTGGTACCTGTGGCGTAGTCTTGAGCCGGTACCCGTTGCCTATTGAGGCGGGGCCAAACGATACGAACAAGCTATCTCCGTGTTGAACAAGGAGGCACGATGAGTAAAACAACTTTCCTCGGCTTTGAACAGCCGATCGCGGAACTCGATTCGAAGATCGAGGAACTGCGTTTTGTGCAGGACGATTCGGCTGTGGACATTTCGGAAGAAATCGACCGCCTGACGAAGAAAAGCCAGCAACTGACAAAAGATATCTACGCCAAGCTGACGCCGTGGCAGGTATCGCAGATCGCGCGCCATCCGCAGCGTCCGTACACGATGGACTATGTGAATGAAATCTTCACGGATTTCCATGAACTGCATGGCGACCGCACTTATGCGGACGACTTGTCGATCATCGGCGGTCTGGCACGTTTCAACGGCATGCCGTGCATGGTGATCGGCCATCAGAAGGGCCGCGACACGAAGGAGCGCAGCATGCGCAACTTCGGCATGCCGAAGCCGGAAGGCTATCGCAAGGCGATGCGCCTGATGAAACTGGCGGAAAAATTCGGCCTGCCGATCTTCACCTTCGTCGATACGCCGGGTGCGTTCCCCGGTATCGATGCCGAAGAGCGTGGCCAGTCGGAAGCGATCGGCCACAATCTGTACGTGATGGCGGAACTGAAAGTGCCGCTGATCGCAACCATCATCGGTGAAGGCGGTTCCGGCGGTGCGCTGGCGATCGCCGTCGGCGATGCCGTTCTGATGCTGCAGTATTCGACCTATTCCGTGATTTCGCCGGAAGGTTGCGCTTCCATCCTGTGGAAATCCGCAGAGCGCGCATCCGATGCTGCGGAGGCGTTGGGGCTGACTGCACATCGGCTGAAAGCTATGGGCCTGATCGACAAGATCATCAACGAACCGTTGGGGGGTGCACATCGCGATCCGAAGCAGATGGCAGCCATGCTGAAGCGTGCGCTGGCCGATACGCTGCGCCAGTTCCACGGCATGAAAACCAAGGATCTGCTGGCAGCTCGTCACGAAAAGCTGATGAGCTACGGCAAGTTCAAGGAACTCAATACGCCGGAATGAGGCATGTCCGATAAACAAGTGCCCTCGTTGCAGCAGGCATGCGAACGCGCGTTCAGGGAAATCCGGACGCGCGTTTCTCTTTCTGCTGCGGATGCCGAACGCTTCGATGCGCAACGCGTAGCCGTGGCCTATAGCGGAGGACTGGATTCTTCGGTGCTGCTGCAGTTGATGCATACCTGTGCGGCGCAACAAGGCTTGCAATTGTTCGCCTTCCACGTGCATCACGGATTGAGTCCGAATGCGGACCGCTGGCTGGCGCATTGTGCACAGCAGGCTGCGCAACTGGGTGTTCTTTTCGATTCGCGGCATGTCGACATTGCGAAGACGGCGGCGGAACGCGGCGTGGAAGAAGCAGCACGCCATAGTCGGTATGCCGCGCTGGGCGCCATGTGTGTTGCACATCGCGTGCCCTTGCTGCTGACGGCGCATCATCAGGACGATCAGGCGGAGACGGTGCTGTTGCAACTGTTGCGCGGTTCCGGCGTAGCGGGGCTGTCCGGCATGGACGAGGCCAACCATGCACCCGGCTTGCTCGGTGATCCCGTGCTGATGATGGGGCGGCCGCTGCTGCAATGTGCGCGGGCCGATCTGGAAGCATGGGCTGCCGACAAGGCTATTTCATTCGTCGAGGACGAGTCGAATACGGATACGCGTTATGCACGCAACGCATTGAGGCGGGAAGTGATGCCGGCGCTGGTACGGCATTTCCCCGGATTCCAGCAGCGGCTTTCGAGGGTAGCGCATCATGCGCAATCTGCGCAGAAGCTGCTCAATGAACTTGCGGCGCAGGATTTGTCCGTCTGTCTGGATGGCGAGGGGCTGGACGTGACGAAACTGGCGCAATTCGATACCGAACGGATCGACAATCTGTTGCGATACTGGTTCGCGTCGCGTGGCATGCGCATGCCGTCGACATCATGGCTGGACGAAGTGCGCGAGCAACTGCTGGGTGCGAAGCACGACGCTCGTCTATGCGTCATGCATCCCGATGGCGATGTTCGCCGGCATCGTAATCACGTTTTCATCACGCCGAAACGTGATGAGGGCGCCGAAGCTTTATCGCAAAGCTTCCAGTGGAATGGCGAACCCGCGATGCATTTCCCGGCATTCGGTGGCACGTTGCTTGTGGAAACCGCCGAAGAGGGAATCGATATTGGATGGTTGGCTCAACAGACGTTGACGATCGCCTTGCGTGGTGGTGGCGAAAGGCTGAAGCCGGCGTGGAACCGCTCCACACGCAGCCTGAAAGCGCATTATCAGGAGTGTGACGTCCCGGCATGGGAGCGCGAGCGCCTTCCATTGATTTTTGCGGGAACGCAATTATTGTTCGCCGCCGGCATTGGCATGGATTGCCATGCGTTCGGAACGGAACCTGGTGTGCGGGTACGCTTCCGCTGGGAATTCGATGCTGCGAGTCAATCATCCGTATGATTCTGGTTTGACAATAAAAATGCCCGTCGAACCGTTGTCGGGCTTGTCATTCCGTGTCGCAGGCTGTAAAGTCGAGGGTTGATTTTTGCTCCTCATTTCAGCATTTCTTCCCCCTATGGCTTTAATCGTTCACAAATACGGCGGTACGTCGATGGGCTCCACCGAGCGCATCAAGAACGTCGCCAAACGCGTTGCCAAGTGGCATGACGCCGGCTACCAGATCATCGTTGTGCCGTCGGCAATGTCCGGTGAAACCAACCGTCTGATCGGCTTGGCAAAAGAAGTGATGCCGCAGCCCGATCCGCGCGAACTCGACATGCTGGCATCGACCGGCGAGCAGGTTTCCGTCGCATTGCTGTCGATGGCGCTGCAGGCCATCGGCAAGGAAGCGGTGTCGTATGCCGGCTGGCAGGTCGCCATCAAGACCGATTCGGCCTATACCAAGGCGCGCATCCAGTCGATCGACGACACCAAGGTGCGCAAGGATCTGGATGCGGGCCGCATCGTGATCATCACCGGCTTCCAGGGCATGGATGACGACAGCAACATCACGACGCTGGGGCGCGGTGGTTCCGATACTTCGGCTGTGGCTGTGGCTGTGGCGATGAAGGCACAGGAATGCCTGATCTATACCGACGTCGACGGCGTATACACGACCGATCCGCGCGTGGTGTCGGAAGCGCGTCGCCTGAACACCGTGACGTTCGAGGAAATGCTGGAAATGGCCTCGCTCGGTTCGAAGGTGCTGCAGATCCGCTCGGTCGAGTTCGCCGGCAACTACAAGATGCCGACGCGCGTGCTGTCGTCGCTGACTGATCCGATGATGCCGCTGGAAGAGGAAGCCAAGTCCGGCACCCTGATTTCGTTTGAGGAAGATATACACATGGAACAAGCCGCTATCACCGGTATTGCATTCAATCGCGACGAAGCGAAGATCACCGTTCTCGGCGTGCCGGACCGTCCGGGCATCGCTTATCAAATTCTCGGTCCGGTGGCGAGCGCCAATATCGAAGTTGACATGATCATCCAGAACCAGTCTGTCGATGGCAAGACCGATTTCACGTTCACCGTGCCACGCGGCGACTATGCGAAGGCAATCGATCTGCTGAACGACAGCGTGAAGAGTCACATCGGTGCCGCCAGCATCCAGGGTGACACTAAAGTATCGAAGGTGTCGGTGGTTGGGGTTGGCATGCGCAGCCACGTTGGCATTGCATCGCAGATGTTCCGTACGCTGTCGGAAGAGGGCATCAACATTCAGATGATCTCGACGTCCGAGATCAAGATTTCCGTGCTGATCGATGAGAAGTACATGGAGCTGGCAGTGCGTGCATTGCACAAGACTTTCGATCTGGAAAAGAGCAATTAAGTCCGATTCGAGAGTATCGTTCGGTTGACCGGACATGCTTGAGAAGTTATGATGCTGGACCTCGCAACGGTGCGTTCGTACTGTTGATCGATGTGGAGACGTGGCCGAGTGGTCGAAGGCACTTCCCTGCTAAGGAAGCATATGGGCTTAAACCTGTATCGAGGGTTCGAATCCCTCCGTCTCCGCCAAGAAATCAAGAAAAGCCCTCGATGGAAATCGAGGGCTTTTTCGCTTAAGCCGTCGCTCTTCTGATTTGCTCTCTTTCTTTTGGGCGAAATGAGAGTGGATGAAGGGTAGCCTCTCCGCGGCTGAATACCCACCTGATGATTCTTTTCCTCGCCGACTGATTCGTGCCTTGTCATTGCGCTGTAGTCGGTCAAAAATTGCATAAATTGCATTTAGTGGCAACGAACATAAAAAATATCGGTTCCCCCTAAAGTTTTGAAAAACAGCGCCGTTACCTAACATAGATAGGCATGAAAATATTTTCGAAATTTTTTGGGTCAACCCCTAAAGTTCTGAAAAAAGCTGCCGTTAA
>DATDLO010000438.1:0-4153 GCA_036519215.1 Oxalicibacterium sp. | reverse complement strand
CGAACTGATGGCCTTGCAGGAAAGCGGCGTCGACGAAATTCATCGCGAGGCGCTGGCCGCCAACCGGCTCGTCGAACATTACGCCGAATGCGTCGCGGCGCTGCTGCAGCAATCGCAAACGTCGATGCAGCAGGTCACCGCCATCGGCGTGCACGGACAGACGATCCGTCATCGTCCCGATGCCGGCTATACGCGGCAGACCAACAATCCTGCGCTGCTGGCCGAGCTGACCGGCATCGACGTGATCGCCGATTTCCGCAGCCGCGACATTGCCGCGCACGGGCAAGGCGCACCGCTGGCACCGGGCTTCCATTACGCAATGTTTTCCAGCCGCGACGAAGATCGCGTCGTCGTCAATATCGGCGGCATCGCCAACATCAGCGTATTGCCAAGCCGCTTCAACGTGCCGGCCATCGGTTTCGACACCGGTCCCGGCAACGTGCTGCTGGATGCCTGGATCACGCAACATAACGGGCAACCGTACGACGCCGGCGGCGAATGGGCGAAAACCGGCAAGGTCAACCCGGATCTGCTGGGCGCATTGCGCGGCGAAGCGTTTCTGTCCGCCCCGCCACCCAAGAGTACCGGCCGCGACCTGTTTCATCCGGCCTGGCTGGCAGAGAAACTCGAAGCCTTTCCAGGTATCGCCAGCGCCGACGTGCAGGCAACGCTGACCGTGTTCACCGCTACCACGATCGCCGATGCGATCAAGCAACATGCGCCAGACACCAAAGCCGTCTACGTGTGCGGCGGCGGCGCCTACAACACTTATCTGATGACGTTGATCTATTTCTCGCTGAAGCTGCACCGGCCGGACATCGTCGTCGAATCGACGGACGCGCTCGGCATTCCACCCATCCAGATAGAGGCACTGGCTTTCGCTTGGCTGGCGCAACGCTTCGATGCGCGCGAACCGGGCAACATGCCGGCCGTGACCGGCGCGGAAGGTTTGCGCGTGCTGGGCGCGCTGTATCCTGCCTGAATCTGCCGAACGATAGTCGACACAACAAATGTCGACACACAAACAAAAAGCGCAGCCGAAGCTGCGCTTTTTTATTGGAACGAAAAACCGGTCAGGCGGAGAACGACGAACCGCAACCGCAAGTTGTCGTCGCGTTCGGATTCTTGATCACGAACTGCGCACCTTCCAGATCGTCCTTGTAGTCGATCTCGGCGCCAACCAGATACTGGTAGCTCATCGAATCGATCAGCAACTGGACGCCGTTCTTCGTCATCATCGTATCGTCTTCATTGACGATCTCATCGAACGTGAAGCCGTACTGGAAGCCCGAACATCCACCACCCTGCACGAAAACGCGCAGCTTCAGGTCCGGATTGCCTTCTTCCTCGATCAGTTGGGCCACCTTGGCCGCAGCGCTGTCGCTGAAGTTGATCGGGGCTGGCATTTCTGCGATTGCATTCATTTCATACTCCTGCTGGAATTCGTTACTTCACATTATAGACGCTGCCCGCATTTCACGTATTGCTGGCTGCCAGCGCCGGAACGGTTGCCAGTTTCAGCAACGGTTCATCCGAGGCTTCATGCGTCAATTTGCCGGAAACGACTGCACCGCCGTGCATTTCCAGCGCCTTGTAGTACACATCACCTGTTATGCGGGCTTTCGGCTGCAATTCAAGCAGTTCGGACGAAACAACCGGACCGATGATCTCGCCGTTGACCAGCAGATGCGCGACGCGCACCTCGCCCTCCACCTTGGCATGTTCGGAAATGACCAGCATGCTGGTTTCGTCCGCATCGGCGATCACATCGCCTTTCACATGCCCGTCGATCCGCAGACCGCCCTTGAAATGCACGTTTCCGGAAATCTTCGTTTCGGCGCCAATCAGGCTATCGATCGTACTTTTGGTTTTACGGCCAAACATGATGACGCTCCTTTACAGATTTTCGGATTGTTGCGCGCGTACGGCGCCTTTTTCAAGAACCTTTACCTGAACTGACTTGACGGTCGCGCCCTCGGGAATGTCGAGCACGCCTTCAACGCGTTGATAATGCTTGAACGACAGCTTGTAGGATGCCGCCGCCTCCGGTTTAGGGAGGGTCATCATAGCATTTTTGCCGTTCTGGAACAGCGTCAGAACAAGCTGGTAATTGCCGATGAAATCATTAACTGTGGTTCTGCCGCCTTGCATTAATAACAAGCGGTAGCGCAATTGCCTCGGCTCAATCATTTCCACTTTGAAACTGCGGATGGCAACACCGCGCGCACCCGCCGGCAACAGCCCTTCAAAGAAGGACAAGTCATCCTTCAGCTTGCCGTTTTCCTCCTGCAAGGACTTGATTTGCTCGGTCAGTTGCGCCTGGAAGGCATGCTCGATATTCAAGCGGCTTTCCGCCGCATTCACCGTCGCCTGATAGCGGTCGCGATCAGCAGTTACCTGCTGCAGCTGCTCGCGCAACGTAGTCAATTGCTCCCTGGTCGCCCCCGGATTGAAGCCGGTGAAACTGCGCCCCGTATCGTAGGCCCACATCGCAATCGCGCCGCCCAGTCCGACCACGATTGCAATGAATACCGCGCGCAGCGGCCACGGCAGGTGATTCCTGATCGTCATCCGTGGCGCGGCGATCGACCAGCGCTGCCGCCACCGCTTGCGCTGCAGCGACTTGAATACCGGCTTCGGCTGCTTGCGGGCCATCAGCTTACGGCAGCACCGGCACGTGCATCAGGCCGGTCGTCTCGTCCAGTCCGCACATCAGGTTCATGCATTGCACGGCCTGGCCGGATGCGCCCTTGACCAGATTGTCCTGCACCACAAGTACGACGACCGTGTCGCCATTATCCGGACGATGCAGCGCGATGCGCAGCATGTTGGAGGCGCGCGTCGAGCGCGTTTCCGGATGCGAGCCGAATGGCATCACATCGACGAACGGCTCGTTCGCATACATGTCTTCGTACAGTTTCTGCAAGCCGGCATTGTCGATATTCGTCGTCAGGCGCGCATACAGGGTCGAATGCATGCCGCGAATCATCGGCGTCAGGTGCGGCGTGAAGACCAGGCCGACCTTGCCCTTGGCCATACCCGACAAGCGTTCCAGCGTTTCCGGCAAATGACGATGGCCGGAAACCCCATAAGCCGTGAAGTTGTCACCCGCTTCGGAGAACAGCGTCGCCACTTCCGCCTTGCGGCCGGCGCCGGATACGCCCGATTTGCAATCGGCGATCAGATGCGCCGCATCGATCACACCGGCCTTCAGCAGCGGTGCGAAACCGAGTTGCATCGTGGTCGGGTAGCAACCGGGATTGCCGACGATGCGCGCCTTTTTGATCGCCTCGCGATTCAGTTCGACCAGGCCGTAAGCAGCTTCTTCCAGCAGATCCGGGCAACCGTGCGGCATCTTGTACCACTTCTCGAAGGCGTCGATGTCCTGCAGACGGAAATCGGCGGCCAGATCGATCACCTTGACCCCGGCAGCCAGCAGTTCGCGCGCCTGCGCCATCGCCACACCGTGCGGCGTGGCGAAGAACACCACATCGCATTCCGTCAGCCTGGCATTGTCCGGCGATGAAAAGGCGAGGTTCACGCGGCCGCGCAGCGACGGAAACATGTCCGCCACCGGCATGCCGTCTTCCTTGCGCGACGTAATCGCCGTCAATTGCACTTGCGGATGCGTGGAAAGAATCCGCAGCAATTCCACGCCCGTGTAACCCGTACCGCCAACAATGCCAACCTTGATCATGTTCTTTTCCACTAATAAGACGCGTATCGCCTTGCCATACGTCTTTGCATACGCGATTGCATATTCTAACAGCCGAAGTTTTCAGAATGTTTCCATCAATCAAATCCGGCTCAGAAGATAAAAAAGCCGCCAGGCGCGAACCTGACGGCTTTTCGATATTGCTGAAACTGGGTTTCGATAGACGCAGATTAACGCTTGGAGAACTGCTTGGCGCGGCGTGCTTTGCGCAGACCGACTTTTTTACGTTCCACTTCACGTGCATCGCGGGTCACGAAGCCTGCTTTCGACAGTTCCGGCTTCAGCGTGGCATCGTAATCGATCAGTGCACGGGTGATGCCGTGACGGACCGCACCTGCCTGGCCCGACTCGCCGCCACCGTGGACGTTGACCATGATGTCGAAACGTTCGGTGTTGTTGGTCAGTTCCAGCGGCTGACGAATGACCATCAGGCCGGTT
>DATDLO010000437.1:0-11594 GCA_036519215.1 Oxalicibacterium sp. | reverse complement strand
TCGGACGGCCACGACAGCGGCATCTATTCCTGGGAATATCTGCACCACCTTGGTACCGATCAGCAGGCGCTGTGGGAAGACTATCTGCGCCGCCTGGAAGCCGCCGGTTTCACCCGCGAATCTGGACGCGATACGCCGATGGACAAGGCGGCAGCCGCCGGAACCGGCTGCGGCCATCATCACTGATTTGTGAAAATCGGCGATATTGCCGGAAAGTTATCCGATATTTCCGTAAATTAATTATATTTTCACGTTTTCTTAACATGCCGTATAATCACTTTCACTGGATTGCATTGCCATGACCAATTCCACCCATTTCGGTTACCAGACGGTCGCCGAGGAAGAAAAAGTCCACAAGGTCGCCGAAGTGTTCCATTCGGTCGCCGCCAAGTACGACGTGATGAACGATGTCATGTCGGCCGGGCTGCATCGCCTGTGGAAGGCATTCACGATCGCGCAGGCGGGTATCCGCCCCGGCTTCAAGGTGCTGGATATCGCGGGCGGCACGGGTGACCTGGCCAAGGCATTTGCAAAGCGCGCGGGATCGACCGGCGAAGTGTGGCTGACCGACATCAACGAATCGATGTTGCGCGTCGGACGCGATCGCCTGTTGAACAATGGGATGATCATCCCCACGTCCTTGTGTGATGCGGAGAAATTGCCGTTTCCCGACAATTATTTCGATCGCGTGTCGGTGGCGTTCGGCCTGCGCAACATGACGCACAAGGATGCGGCGCTGGCGGAAATGCGCCGCGTGCTGAAGCCGGGCGGCAAACTGCTGGTGCTGGAATTTTCGAAGGTGTGGGAGCCGCTGAAGAAGCCCTACGACCTGTATTCGTTCAGCGTGCTGCCGTGGATGGGCAAGCGGATTGCCAACGATGCCGACAGCTATCGCTATCTGGCCGAATCGATCCGCATGCATCCGGACCAGGAGACGTTGAAGAAAATGATGGAGGGCGCGGGCTTGGAGCGCGTCCAGTATTTCAATTTGACCGCAGGTGTGGCGGCATTACACACCGGAATCAAACTTTAGGAGAAAGTAATGAAGAGATTGTTGATGGCGTTGGCCGTCGTGACCAGTTCGATGATGTTCATCGCGCCCGAGGCGGAAGCCAAGCGCATGGGCGGCGGCGGTTCGTTCGGCAAACAGTCGCAAAGCTACAAGCGTGCGGCGCCGCCACAGCAATCGGCGACGACCGCCAAGCCTGACGCCGCAGCGGCGGGTACGGCAGGCGCCGCGGGTGCTGCAGCCAAGCCGAGCATGATGCGTAACATCCTCGGCGGCGCGCTGCTCGGCCTCGGCCTTGGCGCATTGTTGTCGCATCTGGGTATCGGCGGTGCGCTGGCCAGCATGATCAGCACGATCCTGATGGTGGCGCTGCTCGCATTCGCTGCGATGTTCATCTTCCGCATGATTCGCAACCGTAGTGCCGGTAATCAACACAATCAGCCGCAGCCGGCTTTCCAGCAGGGCTATTCGGCGCGTACGCAGACGCCGGAAATCGGCTCCGGCATCAGCCAGAACCAGCCATCGGCGCTGCAGTCTTCGTCGGCCATGTCTTCCGCTGCTGCGGTTGATGGCGGCGACGTGCCGGCCGATTTCGACGTGCAATCGTTCGTGCGCAATGCGAAGTCTTATTTCATCCGTCTGCAGGCGGCATGGGATCGCGGCGATATCAATGACATCCGTGAATTCACGACGCCGGAAATGTTCGGTGAACTGCGCCTGCAACTGCAGGAACGCGGCGAGTCGAAAAACGTTACCGATGTGGTGTCGCTGGATGCGGTGTTCTACGGCGTGGAAAAGGTCGGCGACGAATATATCGCCAGCGTGAAGTTCAGCGGCATGATCCGTGAAGCCGATCACGCACCGACCGAGCCGTTCACCGAGGCATGGAACCTGGCCAAACCGGTCAACGGCGATGGCGGCTGGGTACTGGCCGGTATCCAGCAACTGTAAGAACGATCGCTGGCGGCACTGCGCTGCATGCTGCTAAACTTGAGCCGCCCGTGAATGGTCACGGGCGGCTTTGTTTTTTGACGATGATTTTTCGCTCTCCCGCCGATTTCCTGCCCGCCGCCATCAATCACCTGCTCGCACAGGAGGCATGGGCGCGCGCGAAACTGATGCCGCATGTGGGAAAGATTGCCGTGTTCGATGCAGGCCTGGTGACCGTGCATTTACAGGTTGCTGCCGACGGCATGGTGGAAGCGGCAAATCGCGATGAAACAGCGGCGGTGACGATACGCGCGCAATTGTCCGATCTGCCGCTGATCCTGCAGAACCGCGAGCGCGCCTTTTCCTACGTAAAGATCGACGGCGATGCTGATTTCGCCAATACGATTTCGCAACTGAGCCAGTCGCTGCGCTGGGATGCGGAAGGCGATCTGGCCGGCGTGGTCGGCGATATCGCCGCGCGCCGCATGGCCATGGGTGCGCGTTCGGCGTTCGATGCCGCCAAATCCCTGCAACGCTCGGTCAGCGAAAATGCGGCTGAATACTTTCTGGAAGAAAATCCGATGCTGATGCGTCCGCAGGCGATTGCCGGTTTCACCCAAGACGTGACGAAGCTGCGCGACGATGTCGCGCGCTTGTCCAAGCGCATCGAGAAGCTGAAGGACGTCGCGCGATGATCCTGAGATTCTTGCGCGTATTCAAGATCATCCGTGTCGCCATCCGTTACGGGCTGGACGACATCGCGATGTCCGGCCTGACGATTCCACGTACCACCCGTTTGCTGAACGCCATTTTGTTCTGGCGCGATATTTCCGCGCCGCGCGGCGAGCGGTTGCGTCGTGCGCTGGAAGACCTTGGTCCGATCTTCGTCAAGTTCGGCCAGGTGCTGTCGACGCGGCGCGATCTGATGCCGATGGATATTGCCGACGAGCTGGCGCGCCTGCAGGATCGCGTGCCGCCGTTTCCGACGGAACTGGCGATCGCGCAGATTGTTCGTTCGCTGGGTGCGCATCCGGATCAACTGTTCGCGCACTTCGAACGCGAGCCGGTCGCTTCGGCATCGATTGCGCAAGTGCATTTCGCGCAATTGAAGAATGGCCGCAACGTCGCGGTCAAGGTGCTGCGCCCCGGCGTGCGCCGTTCGATTGACGACGATCTGGCGCTGATGCGTATCGTCGCCGGCATGGTCGAGCGCTGGTGGGCTGACGGCCGGCGCCTGAAACCGCGCGAGGTCGTTGCCGAATTCGACAAATACCTGCACGACGAGCTGGACCTGATGCGCGAAGCGGCCAACGGCAGCCAGTTGCGCCGCAACTTCGCCGATTCGCAGTTGCTGGTGGTGCCGGAAATGTTCTGGGATTACTGCTCGACTTCCGTCATCACGATGGAGCGCATGGTCGGTATTCCGATCTCGCAGACCGAGCGCCTGCTCGCCGCCGGTGTCGATTTGAAGAAACTTGCCAGCGATGGCGTCGAAATTTTCTTCACGCAGGTTTTCCGTGACGGCTTCTTCCATGCCGACATGCATCCGGGGAACATTCTGGTCTCGACCGAACCATCTACCCTCGGTCGTTACATCGCGCTGGATTTCGGCATCGTCGGTACGCTCAACGATTTCGACAAGGATTATCTGGCGCAGAATTTCCTTGCCTTTTTCCGTCGCGACTACAAGCGTGTAGCCGAAGCGCACATCGAATCCGGCTGGGCGCCGAAGGAAACACGTATCGACGAGCTGGAGGCGGCGGTGCGCGCCTGTTGCGAACCGATCTTCGACCGCCCGCTTTCCGATATCTCGTTCGGCCAGGTATTGCTGCGTTTATTCCAGACTTCGCGCCGCTTCAACATCGAGGTGCAGCCGCAACTGGTGCTGCTGCAAAAGACGCTGTTGAACATCGAAGGCCTGGGCCGCCAGCTCGATCCGGAGCTGGACCTATGGAAGACCGCCAAGCCGTATCTGGAACGCTGGATGAACGAGCAGATCGGCTGGCGCGGTTTCTATCAGCGCCTGAAAGTTGAAGCGCCGCGCTACAGCAAGCTGCTGCCGGAATTGCCGCGTCTGGCACATCAGGCGCTGACGAAGGCTACCGAAGCGGAACGCCATACCGATGAATTGCTGAAACTGGTATTGCAGGAGCAGCGGCGCACCAATCTGCTGCTGGGCGTGGCGATCTATTTCGGCGGGGGGCTGGTGGCAGGCGGTGTACTGGCGCTGGTTCTGTTTGCATTCGGATAAGACAGTTTGTGTTGCGAGCATGCGCGTGAGCCTGCCTCGTCAAAAATGCCGCACCGATGCCTCATTCCGGTGCGGTATTTTTTTGGAAATGCGCTTCCGCGATTTGCTACAATTCCGCGGTTTTTCAACCGCCGTTACTTCCCCGGCCCGGCCTGGAACACAGGATGACGCATGTCGGCACGTGTCACCTTCACTGCCGTTCCGGTGATTTCATTCGGTCAAGGCTGGAGAATCCACCGGCTGGAGGATGCCGGCATGGTGCGCACATCGCGCTTCGTACTGGTGATGCGGAGGCTTGGCATGACACATGCATCTAACGTGATGTCGCGTGCCAGCTATTTGGAATACAGGCTTTTCTTTATATAACCGGCCGTTTTTTCTACGGAGCGAACCGAGTTGGACTACACGCTGATTTCCTTTGTGGCGCTCTATATGACAGGCACGCTGGCGCTCGGCGTCTGGGCGGGTACGCGCATCCGGAACACCAGCGACTTCGCGGTGGCCGGCCGCAGCCTGCCGCTGATTATGGTGATCACCACCACGTTCGCGACCTGGTTCGGCGCTGAAACGGTAATGGGCATTCCTGCCCGTTTCGTGCAAGGCGGCTTGAATGCCATCGTCGAGGATCCGTTCGGCGCCGGCACCTGCCTGATTCTGGTCGGCCTGTTCTTCGCGGCGCGTCTGTACAAGCAGAACCTGCTGACCATCGGCGACTTTTATCGCCTGCGTTACGGCAAGGGTGTGGAAGTGTTCTGCTCGGTGGCGATCATCATCAGTTATCTGGGCTGGGTGGCGGCGCAGATCACCGCGCTGGGCCTCGTGTTCAATGTGCTGACCGGCGGCGCGATGTCGGAAACGACGGGCATGATCGTCGGTACGCTCGCCGTGCTGATCTATGTCGTGATTGGCGGCTTCCTAGCTGTGGCCTGGACCGATTTCATCCAGATGATCGTGTTGGTGATCGGCCTGTCCGTGATCGCGCTGTTTTCGGCGCATCTCGCCGGCGGCGCCGAGCATGTGTTCGCACTGGCAAGCGAAAAGGATTTGTGGAAATTCCTGCCCGAGCCATCCTTCACCGAAATGGCCGGTTTCGTCGCTGCCGGCCTGACCATGATGCTGGGCAGCATTCCGCAGCAGGACGTATTCCAGCGCGTGATGTCCGCCAAGGACGCTGCGACCGCGCGCAAGGGCGCCGTCATCGGCGGCGTGAGCTACATCCTGTTTGCCTTCGTGCCGATGTTCATCGTGGCTGCGGCTGTCGTCGTGATGGGAACCAGCGCGATGGACATGGCCAAGGATGATTATCAGCGCCTGCTGCCGACATTCGTGCTGACCAAGATGCCGCTGATCATGCAGATTTTCTTTTTCGGCGCCTTGCTGTCCGCGATCAAGAGTACGTCTTCGGCGACTTTACTGGCGCCGTCGACCAGCTTCGTCGAAAACATTCTCAAGAACCTGCGCCCGCGCATGAGCGATCGCGAACAGCTGTTCGCCATGCGGGCCACCATCGTGGTTTTCGCGGTGCTGGTGCTGATCTACGCCATCGCCATGCGCGGCACGTCGATCTACGACATGGTGTCTGCGGCTTATCAGGTCACGCTGGTCGGCGCCTTTGTGCCGCTGGTCATGGGCTTGTACTGGAAACGCGCCACCACGCAAGGCGCGATTTTTTCGCTGACGGCGGGTGTGTTTGTCTGGGTACTGTGCTTTCCGGAACTGACGAACTGGGGTGAATTGTTTCCCGGTCAGCTTGCCGGCCTGATCGCCGCCTTTGCCGGCATGATCGTCGGCTCGCTGCTGCCGCAGATGCTGCGCGATCGCCAGGAACCGAAGCCGCCGATGGAAGGCATGGTAGTTTGAGAAAATCGCCGGCTGCAGGCGTGTGCCGCCCGGTATTCGTTGCATCAGTCGCAAGCCTGCATCATGCTGCGTAAAACGGTCCAGAAAGCCTTATAATTCAGGGTTTTGTACGATTTTTGCAGGAATACACATGCCGATTTACGCCTATCGCTGTGAAGCATGCGGCTTTGCCAAGGACGTATTGCAAAAAATATCAGACCCGGTATTGACCGATTGCCCGGCTTGCAGCAAACCCAGTTTTCGCAAGCAACTGACGGCAGCGGGTTTTCAATTGAAAGGTACCGGCTGGTATGTAACCGATTTCCGTGGCGGCCAGGGCGGTACGTCCGCTGCGGCGACCGGCGCCAAATCCGAGTCGCGGCCAGGATCGTCCGAGACGGCGTCTGCTGCATCGGGCGGCGCGTCGGCAAATGCATCAAACGCATCGGCCAATACCTCGACCAGCACCGACTGACCGTGCGCGCCGGTTTTCGGCGCACCATTTAAGAAGATCCGCCATGCGCAAATATTTCGTCACCGGCCTGTTGATCCTGGTTCCGCTTGCGATCACGCTGTGGGTGCTGAACCTGATCGTCAGCACGATGGATCAGTCGTTGCTGCTGTTGCCGGCCAGATGGCGTCCGGAAGCCGTGTTCGGTTTCGCGATTCCCGGCCTGGGCACCATCCTGACGCTGCTGGTCATTTTCCTGACCGGCCTGGCTACGCGCAATTTCATCGGCAAGCGTGTGGTGCTGGTGTGGGAATCCGTCCTGCGCCGTATTCCGGTCTTCAACACGATCTATTCCAGCGTCAAGCAGGTGTCCGACACGCTGTTCTCGTCGTCGGGCAATGCCTTCCGCAAGGCGCTGCTGGTGCAGTATCCGCGCCAGGGTTCGTGGACGATTGCCTTCCTGACCGGTACGCCGGGCGGCGATGTGCGCAATCACCTCACCGGTGACTACGTCAGCCTGTATGTGCCGACCACGCCGAACCCGACCTCCGGCTTTTTCCTGATGGTGCCGCGTGCAGATACGATCGAACTCGACATGACGGTCGACGAGGCGCTGAAATATATCGTCTCGATGGGCGTCGTCACTCCTGACCATTTCGACAAGTCGAACATCATCGATCCGAAGAAGGTGCCGGATCCCAAGCAATGACGGCAGCACGAACGCCGAACGAATACAAGAAAACTGAAACTGGAAACCTGAACATGTCTATGCGAACTGAATACTGCGGCCTTACCACCGAAGCGCTGCTTGATCAAACCGTCAGCCTGTGCGGCTGGGTGCATCGTCGCCGCGATCACGGCGGCGTCATCTTCATCGATCTGCGCGATCGCGAAGGTCTGGTGCAGGTTGTCTGCGATCCGGAGCGCGCCGACGTGTTCAAGAAGGCCGAATCGGTGCGCAACGAATTCTGCCTGCGCATCACCGGCCTGGTGCGCCATCGTCCGGAAGGTACGACGAATGCCAGCCTGACTTCCGGCAAGATCGAAGTGCTGGCGCACGATCTGGAAGTATTGAACCCGTCCGTTACGCCGCCGTTCCAGCTGGACGACGACAACCTGTCGGAGACGACGCGCCTGACGCATCGCGTGCTCGATCTGCGCCGTCCGCAGATGCAGAACAACCTGCGCCTGCGCTACAAGGTCGCGATGGACGTGCGCAAGTATCTGGACGAAAACGGCTTCATCGACATCGAAACGCCGATGCTGACCAAATCGACGCCGGAAGGCGCGCGCGATTACCTGGTGCCGTCGCGCGTCAACGCCGGCCAGTTCTTTGCGCTGCCGCAGTCGCCGCAGTTGTTCAAGCAGTTGCTGATGGTTGCCAACTTCGACCGCTACTACCAGATCACCAAGTGCTTCCGCGACGAAGACCTGCGCGCCGACCGCCAGCCGGAATTCACGCAGATCGACTGCGAAACCTCGTTCATGACCGAACAGGAAATCCGCGACCTGTTCGAAAACATGATTCGCCTCGTCTTCAAGAAGGTGCTGGACGTCGAACTGCCGAACCCGTTCCCGGTGATGGACTATGCGACGGCCATGGGCCTGTACGGTTCCGACAAGCCGGACATGCGCGTCAAGCTGCAGTTCACCGACATGACCGACGTGATGAAGGATGTCGATTTCAAGGTCTTCTCCGGTGCAGCCAACATGGAAGGCGGCCGCGTGGTCGCGCTGCGCGTGCCGGGCGGCGGCGCGATGCCACGTTCCGAGATCGACGCCTACACGCAGTTTGTTGCGATCTACGGCGCGAAGGGTCTGGCCTGGATCAAGGTCAACGAAAAGGCCAAGGGCCGCGACGGTCTGCAGTCGCCTATCGTCAAGAACATTCACGACGCTGCGCTGGCGCAGGTCATCGAGCTGACCGGTGCGGAAGACGGCGACCTGATCTTCTTCGGCGCCGACAAGGCGAAGGTCGTCAACGACGCAATCGGTGCGTTGCGCGTGAAGGTCGGCCACAGCGAGTTCGGCAAGAAGAACGGCCTGTTCGACGACGATTGGCGTCCGCTGTGGGTCATCGACTTCCCGATGTTCGAGTTCGACGAAGACAACCAGCGCTGGTCGGCGGTGCACCATCCGTTCACCGCGCCGAAGGACGGCCACGAAGACCTGATGGAAGCCGACCCAGGCCGTTGCATCGCCAAGGCCTACGACATGGTGCTGAACGGTTGGGAGCTGGGCGGCGGTTCGGTACGTATCCACCGTGCCGACGTACAGAGCAAAGTGTTCCGCGCGCTGAAGATCGGCGCCGAAGAAGCGCAACTGAAGTTCGGCTTCCTGCTGGATGCGCTGCAATACGGTGCACCGCCGCACGGCGGCCTGGCGTTCGGCCTCGATCGCCTGGTGACGATGATGTGCGGCGCGGAATCGATCCGCGACGTCATCGCCTTCCCGAAAACGCAGCGTGCGCAGGATCTGCTGACGCAGGCGCCGTCGGAAGTCGACGAGAAGCAGTTGCGCGAACTGCACATCCGTCTGCGCAACGTGGAGCCGGCTGCCAAGGCCTGATCGCCAATTACGGCATAATGAAGGCGCGGATTTCCGCGCCTTTTTTATTTTGCCTCGATTTCAGTTCGATTCATGCAGAAGAACCAGCCTGCGCAGACCAAACCGTACAAGATTCCCCAGTCCGTGCTGGTGGTCATTCATACGCCCGAGCTTGATGTACTCATGCTGGAGCGTGCGGACCGGCCCGGCTTCTGGCAATCGGTGACGGGTTCCAAGGACGCGATCGACGAGCCTTGGGCCGAAACCGCGATCCGCGAAGTGGCCGAGGAAACCGGCATTGCGATCGTCGCTGATGACAAGATCGACAAGTCAGCAGCGGTTTCCATCGAACATCTGCATGACTGGCAACTTTCCAACGTCTATGAAATCTATCCGGTGTGGGGTTATCGCTACGCACCGGGTGTCACGCGCAACACCGAGCACGTGTTCGGCCTGCGCGTGCCGCGCGATATCGCGGTCACGCTGTCGCCGCGCGAGCATTTGCGTTACGAATGGCTGCCGTGGCGCGAGGCGGCCGATCGCTGCTTTTCCGCCTCGAACGCGGAGGCGATCCTGCAATTGCCGCAGCGTTACGGCGACGGCCGCGCCGATTTCCTGCATGTTTGCGTGAGCCATCGAACCGATGCATTGAAAGAATGACGGTAACGTCGCGCATGCAGGCATGTGCGGTGCCGGGTGGTTGTCCGCTGGATTTGACTATGCATTGTTTGCCGGATGTCCAATCTGCATGAAACTTAAAATCACAACCTACAACATTCACAAGGGTGTCTCTTCCTTCGGTGCGCGACCGCGCGTGCATGCGTTGAAGCAGGCCATCAGCGGGATGCAGTCCGACATCCTGTTTCTGCAGGAAGTGCAGGGGCGGCACGATCTGCATGCGATCAAACATGCGACCGATTGGCCCGAACTGTCGCAGCAGGATTTTCTGGCCGGCGATTCGCATCAATGCGCATACGGCATGAATGCGGTCTACGATCACGGCCATCACGGCAATGCGCTGCTGAGTGCCTTTCCTATCGTTTCCTACGCGAACAGAAATATCTCCGACCACAAGTACGAATCGCGCGGTATCCTGCATTGCATCGTGCGCGCGCCGGATGCCGAAGTGCATTGCTACGTGATCCATCTCGGCCTGTTTGCCGGCAGCCGCAAGCGTCAGACCGATGCGTTGATCGAGGCGGTCAATGAAACGGCGGGCAAGGATGCGCCGGTCATCATTGCCGGCGATTTCAACGACTGGGGTAACAAATTGAGCGAAGACCTGCGTGGCGAACTCGGCGTCAATGAAGTGTTCGACGAGAATCTGTCGCGCCGCGGCTTCGGCACCTATCTGCGGCAGCTGAGCGGGCGCGGACCGCGGATACAGCCGGCGCGTACCTTTCCTGCCGCCATGCCTTTCCTGCAACTGGACCGCATCTATACACGCGGCTTCAAGGTAGAATCCGCCGAAGTCCTGCACGGTGCGATCTGGGCCAAGCTATCGGACCATGCGCCCATCGTGGCGACGCTGAAGCTGAAATAAAACAAGAAAGGCCGCCGCGCAGCGTGGCGCGCCGCCTTCATTGCGAGGATCCGGGCGCATGCGCGTGGTCAATTTCATCGGCGAGAACGACATTCAACTGCTGCATTGCGGCGCCGATTACTTTCCAGCGCTGATCGCCGCATTCGATGCGGCACGCGTCGAAATCTATCTGGAAACCTACATCTTCGCTGATGATGAAACCGCGCGCGCGATCAAGCAGGCACTGGCACGCGCCGCCGCGCGCGGGGTTGCCGTCAATCTGGTAACGGACTGGGTCGGTACCGGCAACCTGCCATCCAAGGCCTTGCAACGCGAATGTGATACGGCCGGCATCCTGCATCGCAGCTTCAATCCCTGGTTCGTGCGCGGCATCGCACGCATGCATCGCAAGTTGTGCGTGGTGGATCGGCAGGTGGCATTTCTCGGCGGCCTGAACATCGTCGACGACATGCATGACGATGACGATCCGCGTATCGTGCTGCCGGCGCCGCGCTGGGATTTCGGCGTGCGCATCACGGGGCCGCTGGTGGCAAACATCCATTGGGAAATGGCCGTGTACTGGGCGCGCATGGGCAGTCTCAGCTGGCGCACGCGCTGGGCGACGTTTCGCGAGCAGCGCCGACGCCAACATGATGCCGATGCCGGCAGACCGATAGTGGCGGGGCTGGTGGTGCGCGACAACTTGCGCAATCGCCGCACGATACAGACGGCTTACCTGAAGGCGCTGGGCAACGCACGCCACGCGGCCTGGCTGGCGAATCCGTATTTCGCGCCGGGACGCCGCATGCGCAACGGACTGGTGGCGGCAGCCAGGCGCGGCATTGCCGTGACCTTGCTGCTGGGCGTGGGGCAATATCGTTTCCAGGATGTGATCGCGCGCTCCTACTATCCGCGACTGCTGAAATGCGGTGTGCGCATCGTCGAATACCGCAAGACGCAACTGCACGGCAAGGTCGCCGTCGTCGACGATCTTTGGGCCACGGTCGGTTCCAGCAACTACGACGGCTTCAGTCTGTTCGTCAAT
>DATDLO010000436.1:0-2055 GCA_036519215.1 Oxalicibacterium sp. | reverse complement strand
GATGGCGTAATCGTGATGCCGTATAGCCAAGTCACGCTGATGATACTGGCAGGTTGGGCTATCGGTATTTGTTCGTCTTCTTCAGCGTCGAAGTCAAATGAGACGTCGGTTTCCTTTTCGAGGTGGAAAGAGATCGCATTCCTAGGATTTTCGGTGTTACTGCTGGGAATAGTGATTGTACTGGCTGCTCCGGATGTGCCGCATCTGCAGGAGCGAATGCAACGCTATACCGACACATATCACACGACTTACTTCAATCCTCGCTTCTGGCAGCAAGGATGGATCAACGAATAGAGAATCAGGCGCTCCAGTCGCCTGACTTGCCGCCGTGCTTCTCCCGCACGCGAATCTCGCTCATCACCATCCCGCGATCCACCGCCTTGCACATATCGTAGACCGTCAGTAACCCGATCTGCACGGCAGTCAATGCTTCCATTTCCACGCCGGTCTTCCCGAAGGTTTCCACCTGCGCCCTGCAATCGATGCTGGATTGCGCCTTGTCGATTGAAAAATCCACCGTCACACGCGTCAACGCCAATGGATGGCAAAGCGGAACTAGGTCGCTGGTGCGTTTGGCGCCCATGATCGCTGCGATGCGTGCAATGCCGAGCACATCGCCTTTCTTCGCCGTGCCGGATTCGATGATGGCCAGCGTTTCCGGTTTCATGCGGATGGTGCCGGTGGCGACGGCGATGCGGTGGGTTTCGTTCTTGCCGCCGACGTCGACCATGTGCGCCTGGCCGGTGGAATCGAAATGGGTGAGGCCGTCGTTGGCGGCAGGAGCAGATTGCGGATCGGATTTCTTGGTTGTCATGATGCAGAGGATACGGACTGGAACGATTGCAGTGAGCAGGTATCATAGCACCCGTGAAAACGAAATCGATTCCTTCCTTTTCCCATCTTCTGTCGGGGCCGACGCGGCTGGCGTGGCGATTTGCTGCGGCGGCGATGCTGGCCGTTTTTATGTTGCAGGCGTTGCCGTCGCCCGCGCAGGGTTTGCCCAGCCTGGGCGATACCGAGCGCGAGGAATTGTCGCCGATCATGGAGCGCAAGCTGGGCGAGCAGATCATGCACCAGCTGCGGCGCGATCGCGATTACATGGACGATGCGCCGGTGCAGGAATACTTGAGCAACCTGGGCGCAACGTTGTTGGCGGTGCGGCCCGATGCGCGCGGCGAGGCGCAATACGATTTTTTCTTTTTTGCGGTGCGCGATCCGGTACTGAATGCGTTTGCATTGCCGGGCGGCTTCATTGGTGTGCATTCGGGCCTGATCCTGGCGGCGCAGAGCGAATCGGAACTGGCGTCGGTGATGTCGCACGAGATCGGCCACGTTGCGCAGCGCCATATTGCGCGGATGATCGGCAAGCAGAAACAGGATGCGCTGATTCCGCTGGCGAGCCTCTTGCTGGGTGCCCTGGCTGCGACGGCAAGCCCGGATGCGGGGATGGCCGTCATCGCGGGCGGGCAGGGGCTGGCGATACAGCGGCAATTGAACTTCAGCCGCGAGGCGGAGCGCGAGGCGGATCGCGTCGGCTTGGACATCATGCGCGATGCCGGTTTCGAGACGGCCGGCATGATCAATTTCTTCGGACGATTGCAGAAGGCGTCGCGCGGCTATAACGATTCGGCGCCGGCCTATCTGCGCACGCACCCGCTGACCACCGAGCGTATTGCCGACATCGAGGCGCGTACGCGCGACCTGCGTTATCGCCAGCATGCGGACAGCCTGGATTTTTCTATCGTGCGCGCGCGCGTGCGTGTGCTGCAGAATCCGTCGACGCAAGGATTGATCGATGCGGAAGGTGCATTCAAGCGTCAGTTGCAGCAGCGTACGCGGCCGGAGGTGATCGCCGCCAATTACGGACTGGCATTCGTGGCGCTGCGGCAGGGGAATGCAGCCAGGGCGCAAACCTATATCGATCAGGCGCGAGCAAGCCTGAAGAGCGGTGCGCCGTCGAAGGCATCGGACCCGATGCTGGCAAGCCTGGCGATCGATATTCGTCTGGCTGCGAAACAATATTCCGAAGCGGTGACGGAAGCGGATGCGGCACGC
>DATDLO010000435.1:0-12974 GCA_036519215.1 Oxalicibacterium sp. | reverse complement strand
CTCGATTGATCGACCAGCTTGCTCTTAGCGGTCCAAGGCACGTGAAGTCGATAAAAATGCCACGCAAATGCGTGGCTTTTCGATTGAGCGCGGCATGTGCTTGCAAGCACATGCCGATGATGCCCAACTTGGAACGAAGATTAGTTCTTCGTTTGATCGACCAGCTTGTTCTTGGCGATCCAAGGCATCATCGCACGCAGTTTCGAACCGACTTGTTCGATCTGGTGTTCTGCATTCAGACGACGACGGGAGATCAACGTCGGTGCGCCGGCCTTGTTTTCCAGGATGAAGCTCTTCGCGTATTCGCCGGTCTGGATGTCCTTCAGAACCTGCTTCATGACCTTCTTGGTATCTTCGGTCACAACGCGCGGGCCGGTCACGTACTCGCCGTATTCCGCATTGTTCGAGATCGAGTAGTTCATGTTGGCGATGCCGCCTTCATAGATCAGGTCGACGATCAGTTTCAGTTCGTGCAGGCACTCGAAGTAGGCCATTTCCGGCGCGTAGCCGGCTTCCACCAGCGTTTCGAAACCGGCCTTGATCAGTTCGACAGCGCCGCCGCACAGGACAGCTTGTTCGCCGAACAGATCGGTTTCGGTTTCTTCACGGAAGTTGGTTTCGATGATACCGGCACGGCCGCCGCCGTTGGCCATTGCGTACGACAATGCGATGTCACGTGCGACGCCGGATTTGTCCTGATACACAGCGACCAGATGCGGCACGCCGCCGCCTTGAGCGTAGGTACCGCGCACGGTGTGGCCTGGTGCCTTCGGTGCGATCATGATGACGTCCAGATCGGCGCGCGGCACGACTTGGCCGTAGTGCACGTTGAAGCCGTGTGCGAAGGCCAGAACGGCGCCCTGCTTGGCATTCGGTGCGACGTTTTCGTTGTAGACCTGTGCAATGTTTTCGTCCGGCAGCAGGATCATGATGACGTCGGCGCCTTTGACGGCGTCATTGACTTCCGCCACTTTCAGGCCGGCCTTGGCAACCTTGTCCCACGATGCACCGCCCTTGCGCAGGCCGACAGTCACGTTGACGCCGGAATCGCTCAGGTTCTGTGCGTGTGCGTGGCCTTGCGAACCGTAGCCGATGATGGCGACTTGTTTACCCTTGATCAGCGACAGATCGCAGTCTTTATCGTAGAAAACTTTCATGATGTTCCTAGTGTGTGTTGAATTGGAATTAGGTGAAACGGTGTTTTGTACTTGTTAAACCTTCAGGATGCGCTCGCCGCGGCCGATGCCGGAGCTACCGGTACGGACGGTCTCCAGAATCGCGGTGCGGTCGATCGAATCGATGAAGGCATCCAGCTTGGTCTTATTGCCGGTCAGCTCGATCGTGTAGGTCTTGTCGGTGACGTCGATGATGCGGCCGCGGAAGATATCCGCAGTACGCTTCATTTCTTCACGTTCCTTGCCGACGGCACGGATCTTGATCAGCATCAGTTCGCGCTCGATGAACGCGCCTTCGGTCAGATCGACGACCTTGACGACTTCGATCAGGCGGTTCAGGTGCTTGGTGATCTGCTCGATCACGTCATCCGAGCCGCTGGTGACGATGGTCATGCGCGACAGCGTGGCATCCTCGGTCGGCGCCACAGTCAGCGTTTCGATATTGTACGCACGAGCCGAGAACAGACCGACCACGCGCGACAACGCGCCCGCTTCGTTTTCCAGCAATACAGAAATGATATGGCGCATCACAGTTCCTCCGAGCCCAGCAGCATCTCGGTCAGGCCCTTGCCGGTCTTGACCATCGGCCAGACGTTTTCGGTCTGGTCGGTGATGATATTCATGAATACGAGACGATCTTTCATGTCGAACGCCGCCTTCAGCGCGCCGTCCAGATCGCCCGGCTTGTCGACCGTCATGCCAACGTGGCCATAAGATTCGACCAGCTTGTCGAAATCCGGCAGCGAATCCATGTACGACTCGGAATAGCGTGAACCGTATTCCAGCTGCTGCCACTGACGCACCATGCCGAGGAAGCGGTTGTTCAACAGAATGATCTTAGGCGTCAGATGGTACTGCTTGCAGGTAGCGAGTTCCTGGATGCACATCTGGATCGACGCTTCGCCGGTAATGCAGGCGACGGTCGCATCCGGATTGGCCATCTGCACGCCCATCGCGTACGGCAGGCCGACACCCATCGTGCCGAGACCGCCGGAGTTGATCCAGCGGCGTGGCTTGTCGAACGGATAGTACTGCGCAGCCCACATCTGGTGCTGACCGACGTCCGAGGTGATGAATGCGTCACCCTTCGTGATCTGCCAGACTTTTTCGATGACCGATTGCGGCTTGATGACTTCGGTCGACGGCGTGTACTTCAGGCACTCGCGCTTGCGCCATTCGTTGATCTGCTTCCACCAGTCGGACAACGCGGCGCTGTTCGGCTTGCTTTCGGCCGCGTCCAGTTGCGCCAAGAGTTCCTGCAGCACTTCCTTGACGTTGCCGACGATAGGAATATCGACCTTGACGCGCTTCGAGATCGACGATGGATCGATGTCGATGTGAATGATCTTGCGTGGTGTGGCGGAGAAATGTTTCGGATTGCCGATCACGCGGTCGTCGAAACGCGCACCGATGGCGATCATCACGTCCGAATGCTGCATCGCCATGTTGGCTTCATACGTACCATGCATGCCGGGCATGCCGACGAACTTGTCGCTGGTTGCCTTGTATGCGCCCAGACCCATCAGCGTGTTGGTGCACGGGTAGCCGAGCTTTTCTACCAGACGATTCAGTTCTTCCGACGCATTGGCCAGAATCACGCCACCGCCGGTATAGATCATCGGACGTTCAGCTTGCAGCAACAGTTGCACTGCCTTGCGAATCTGGCCCGAATGGCCCTTGTCGACCGGCTTGTACGAACGCATCTCGACTTCCTTCGGATACTCGAAGGCCGTCTTGTGCATCGTGATGTCTTTCGGGATGTCGATCAGGACCGGACCTGGGCGGCCAGTGGTCGCGATGAAGAAGGCTTTCTTCATCGTCGCAGCCAGGTCCTTGACATCCTTGACGAGGAAATTGTGTTTGACGCATGGACGCGTGATGCCGACGGTATCGCATTCCTGGAATGCGTCCAGACCGATCGCGTGCGAAGGCACCTGACCGGAAATGATGATCATCGGAATCGAATCCATGTACGCGGTCGCGAGACCTGTCACGGCATTGGTCACGCCCGGGCCGGAAGTGACGATGCACACACCGACCTTATTCGAGCTGCGGGAATACGCATCCGCAGCGTGCACGGCAGCCTGTTCGTGACGAACCAGGATGTGCTGGAATTTGCTGATGTTGAAGATTGCGTCGTAGATGTACAGAACTGCACCGCCCGGATAGCCGAACACATGTTCGACACCTTCTTCTTCCAGACAGCGAACGACGATTTCCGCGCCGGTCAGCTCTTCGCCGACGGCTTGGGTTGTTTCTGCGGTCATGCTAAGTCCTTTCAAGGTCCATTGGAAATTGATCGGATGCTCTCTCCTGTGAAACCGCATACGGCTCCAGTGCTCCAACGTCCCTTTTTTGTGCGGTCACGTCGATTCTTCACACATCTGTGAATGTGCTTCAAACCAGCGCTAAGCGCGACTCGTTCGGTCGGAGGTGCTGAAGGCGGTATTTGCGGGATTTCTCGCGCTTGTGGCGCGGGTTAGAGCAAACTAGCTTTCAAAAATTGAAGCGCGCCTTTTCGGCAAACCTGCATCATGCGCAGGCCGCGACAGGCTATCGATGCCCTTCGAGATGACAAAGGGACCTGATACGTTACCGCGCCGCACCATGCAGGTCAAGTCAAAATTCGGTAAAACCGCCTTCAAATCAAAGATTTCATGCAAAAAATACGCGTGAATGAGGCTTTTTTGCTAGCATGCGTGCAGTTTTGAAAATGACGGCGCCATCAAGGCGCCCTTCCCGCGATATCCCGGCAGTGCGTGCAGCGCTGCATCCAATGGCAACCGACAAAGAACTTTCCGATTTCCTCGAAGACGTCGAACGCCGCGCGTTCAAGCAGGCGGTCTATGCGGTACGCAAGGAAGAATCCGCGCTGGATATCGTGCAGGACGCCATGATCAAGCTCGCGGAAAAATATGGCGACAAGCCTGTCGCCGAACTGCCGATGCTGTTCCAGCGCATCCTGCAGAACACGATCCGCGATTATTTCAGGCGGGAAAAGGTACGCAGCTCGTGGATCAGCCTGTTTTCCAGCTTCGCCAGCAAACAGCCTGACCAGGAAAACTTCGATGCGATGGAAATGGTCGAAGCCGAACCGGGCAGCTACGGCGCCGAATCGGGTCAAAGCACGCTGGAGCGGCAGCAGATTCTCGACATCATCGAAAACGAAATCCAGAATCTACCGCCCCGTCAACGCGAAGCTTTCCTGATGCGTTATTGGCAGGACCTGAACGTATCGGAAACTGCAGCAGTAATGGGATGCTCCGAAGGAAGCGTCAAGACGCATTGCTCGCGCGCCACGCATGCCCTGGCCCATGCGCTCAGAGCCAAAGGAATCTATCTATGAACGCGAAAGACCTGACTCTTGCCTACAAGGTGCGGCATGCGCTGGACCAAGGTGCAGACAATTTACCTGAAAGCACCGCAAAACGCCTCTCATCTGCTCGTAAGATTGCGCTTTCGCGCAAAAAACAGGAATCGGAACAGCTCGCGTTCGTACCACGCATGGCAAACGCCGGCCCCGGCCATGTGCGCCATACCTTCCATTTTGGCAACTTGACGATATGGGCGGGACGCATGGGCGTTCTGATTCCGCTGGTATTCATGGTATTTGGGCTGCTGGGTCTGTACCGGTACGAGCAGCGCGAACAACTGATCGAAACGGCCAATATCGATGCCGAGGTGCTGACGGACGACCTGCCGCTGTCCGCCTATCTCGACCATGGTTTCAATGCCTTCCTGGCAAATGGCACCGACGATGAAAACTGACATGGAAAGCCGCTTTTCACCGGATTGCCATTTCCGCTTCGGCAGAATCGCCGTTCCCTTGCTGTTCGCCTCCGCACTGATCGGAACGGCTGCTGCGAATCCTGTCGTCACAACTCCTGCCATGCCCTTACCCGAGACGCCGGCTGCGTCGACACATGAGCCGTCGACGTCCATACAATCCGCGTCACCGGTGAAAGCGGCCGCGCCGGTCAAATCTGCCAAATCGTCGAACGGCAAATTACCTGCCTCCGACTGGAATCGATTGACGCCAACGCAACGCAGCGCACTCGCGCCACTGGCCAACGATTGGAAATCGCTCGACAGCTTCCGCCGCAAGAAATGGCTGGAGCTGGCCGATCGCTACGCGGCGATGTCTCCGACCGAACAGGACCGGATGCAAAAGCGCATGCAAAAATGGGTGCGCCTGTCTCCCGAGCAGCGCCGCATCGCGCGCAAGAACTACACACGAGTCAAGAAACTGCACGCCGAAAAGAAATCCGAACAGTGGGAGCAATACCAGCAACTGCCTGAAGAAAAAAAACGGGAACTGGCGTCTCGCGCGCCGGCCAGGCGTACAGTCGCCAAGCCGCCGCGTCCGCATGCGGCCCCTTTGGCCGCCGTCCCGGCCGCCGCCACTGCGCCAGCGGCATCCAATACGTCCGTATCTTCCGCTACGGCACCTGCCACGGAAACTTCTGCTCCGCACGCCATCCCTGTACAATCGTCGCCTTCCACGCCCTGATCCGGTAGCGACGCATGCAAGCGAACAGTTCCGAACCTTCCTTCCCTGCTCCCACCATCAAACGCCGTCTGACCACCATGTTGTATGAAGGTGTGCTGCTGTTCGGCGTTCTTGCCATTGCTGCGCTGTTGTTCGGCATCCTGTTCCAGCAACGCAGTGCGATCATGCTGCGGCATGAACTGCAATACTGGCTGTTCATTGTGATCGGCGCCTATTTCATCTGGTTCTGGACGCACGGCGGACAAACGCTGCCGATGAAGACATGGCGCATGCGCCTGGTCACACGCGACGGCCAGGCCGTCACACTGGGCCGTGCCGCTGCACGCTATGTTCTTGCCTGGCTATGGTTCCTGCCCGGCTCCGCAATCGCATGGATGCTCGGTGCAAAGGCATGGATGGCAGTAGCGCTCGTCATCGCGAATGTCATCGCCTGGGCCTTGTCCGCCTGTCTGCATCCCAGCCGGCAATTCCTGCATGACCGCATCGCTGGCACCAAGATGATCCAGTTGCCGCGCAATCCTGCGGCAAATACCTGACATGCGCCCCATCCGTTCATTTCACGTTCCGACTCCATGAAATCGATTTGCATCTATTGCGGCTCCTCGTTCGGCAATCAACCTGTCTATGCCGACGCCGCGCGCGCCCTGGCCGCGGAAATGGTCAAACATGACATCGGCCTCGTCTACGGCGGCGGCAAGGTTGGCCTGATGGGTGTCATCGCGGACGAAATCCTGCGGCTGGACGGTGCGGCGACCGGCGTGATTCCGCAGGCACTGATGGACAAGGAAGTCGGCCACACTGGGTTGACGCAGCTGCACATCGTACAGAACATGCACGAGCGCAAGGCAAAGATGGCGGAACTGGCCGACGGCTTCATCGCGATGCCGGGCGGCCTGGGAACGCTGGAAGAATTATTCGAAATCCTGACCTGGGCACAACTGGGATTTCACCAGAAGCCCGTCGGCGTATTGAACGTCGATGGCTTCTACGACGGCCTGATCGCCTTTCTGCAGACGCAGGTGCGCTGCGGATTCGTCAAGGCCGAGCAGGCCGAACTGATGCTGCACGCGCCGACGGCACTGGCACTGATGCAGCAGTTGCGCAGCTTCGTGCCGAAGCACAGCACCAAGCTGCACGACGCGCTCGCCGCGCAACAACTTTTCAAATAAACGGCGTCAGCCGAGCGCCTGGCGGAAATCCTCGACCAGATCGTCCGTATCTTCGATGCCGACCGACACGCGGATCAGCGATTCGGCGATGCCCATGCTGGCGCGCCGCTCCGGCCCCATTTCGTAAAAGATCGTGTGCGAGACCGGAATCACCAGCGTGCGCGTATCGCCCAGGTTGCTGGCCGACACACCCAGCTTCAACCGGTTCAGATAATCGAAGCAGTCGATACTGTCCTTCAGTTCGAAGCTGAACAGGCTGCCGTAGGAGCGGAACAATTCGGTCGACAGCGCATGTTGCGGATGCGATTTCAAACCCGGATAGTAGACCGCCGCGACACGCTCGTCCGCTTCCAGCATCTGCGCAACTGCCAGCGCATTCGCGCACTCGCGTTCCATCCGTAACGCCATCGTCTCGGCGCCGACGGCCAGATGATGTGCTGCTTCCGGTCCCAGCGACGCGCCGAAATCGCGCAATGCTTTGGCACGAATCTGCGCCATGCCCCATTGCGGCGTTGAATAGCGTTTGTAGGTTTCCAGAATATTCGGATAACGCGACCAGTCGTACAGGCCGGTATCGGTCAGTGCGCCGCCCAGTGCGATGCCGTGGCCGCCGATCGACTTCGTCAACGAATTGATGACGATACCGGCACCGACCGTCTTCGGACGGAACAGATAGGGCGAAGTCATCGTGTTGTCGACCACGTACAGGATGCCGCGCTCGGCGCACAGCTTGCCGATGCGTGCCAGATCGGCCACCTGTGTGCGCGGATTCGCAATCGTTTCGACAAACACCAGTTTCGTCGTCGGTTTCAGCGCCGCTTCCACATTGGCGACATCGGTCGCATCGACCATCGCCACATCGACGCCATGCCCGGTTACCGTCTGCCACAGGCTGTTCGTATTGCCGAACAGGAAGGACGACGATACGACATGATCGCCCGCACGCAGCAATGCCTGCGCCAGCGCACCGATCGCCGCCATGCCGGTGGCAAAGCAGATCGTCGAAGCACCCTCTTCCATGCGGTTGATCTTGTCTTCCAGTGCCGACACCGTCGGATTGCCCTGGCGGCCATAGCGGTATCCCGGTTTCTTGCCCTGGAATACCGTCGCCAGTTCGCGAGCATCATCGTAGCCGAAGGTCACCGATGTATGAATGGGCTTGTGCAGCGAACCGTGTTCGATCGTCTTCTGGCGGTCGCTATGCAGGATGGTTGTGGTGAAACCGTATTTTTTTTTATCGTTCATGATCGTCGTCAAAAATGAAAGATGCCTGATTGCACGCGCGCGCAATCAGGCATCTGATCGGCTTGCGTGCTTAACTTAATCGATCTGCGCCAGATTCAGGTTCAGTTGCGAGCGGGCCACTTCCTCGGCCTTGCTGTTGTGGCGCGCAAACTCGATACGGTCCAGATAATCGCGCGAGATGTCGCCAGTGACATAGATGCCGTCGAAGCAGGATGCCTCCAGACTCTTCAGCGCCGGATTCACATCCGAGATCGCACGTTTCAGTGCATCCAGATCCTGGTAAATCAGTGCATCGGCGGTGATTTCGCGGCAGACTTCCTCTTCCGTACGACCATGCGCGATCAGTTCGTCACGCGTCGGCATGTCGATGCCGTAGACGTTCGGGAATTTGACCGGCGGTGCAGCAGAGGCAAACAACACCTTCTTGGCGCCAGCGTCACGTGCCATCTGCACGATCTCGCGGCTGGTCGTACCGCGCACGATGGAATCGTCCACCAGCAGCACGTTCTTGCCCTTGAATTCGGAACCGATCGTGTTCAGCTTCTGGCGCACCGATTTCCGGCGCGTGTTTTGCCCCGGCATGATGAAGGTGCGGCCGATATAGCGGTTCTTGATCAGGCCTTCGCGGTATTCGATACCGAGGCGATGCGCCAGCTCCATCGCCGCCGGACGCGACGAATCGGGGATCGGCATCACGACATCGATATCGCCCAGCGGAATTTCGCGACGAATCTTTTCGGCCAGATACTCGCCCATTTTCAGACGCGTCGCATAAACGGAAGCGCCGTCAATGACGGAATCAGGACGTGCGAAATAGACGTATTCGAAGGCGCAGGGGTTCAGCGACGGGTTTTCCGCGCATTGCTGGTTGTACAGCTTGCCGTCGATGTCGATGAAGATTGCTTCACCCGGCAGCACGTCACGCAGGAAACGGAAACCCAGACCTTCGAGCGCCACCGATTCGCTGGCGATCAGGTATTCGGTGCCGGCATCGGTTTCGTTGAAACCAATGCACAGCGGGCGAATGCCCCATGGATCGCGGAAAGCCAGCAAACCGTAACCGGCGATCTGCGCTGTCACGGCATAGGAGCCGCGCACGCGCTTGTGCAACACGGAAACCGCCTTGAACAAGGCCGCCGGATCGAGCGAATAGCCGGTCGTCGCCTCCTGGATTTCATGCGCCAGAACATTCAGCAGAACTTCCGAATCGGAAGTCGTATTGATGTGACGGCGATCGTTCTTGAACATCTCGATCTTCAACTGTTCCCAGTTCGTCAGATTGCCGTTGTGCGCCATGATGATGCCGAACGGTGCATTGACGTAGAACGGTTGCGCCTCGTCTTCACTGGACGAGCCTGCGGTCGGATAACGAACCTGGCCGACACCGGCATTGCCGGGCAACGAGCGCATGTTACGGGTGCGGAACACGTCGCGCACCAGACCGTTGGCCTTGTGCATGCTGAACGCATTGCCATTGTCGGTGGCGATGCCCGCCGCATCCTGGCCGCGGTGCTGCAGCAGCAGCAGCGCATCGTAGATCAACTGATTAACAGGACTGTGGGAAACAACGCCGATAACGCCACACATGGTGGACTCCTCAACTTAAAACAAACCAAAACTCAAAACGCGCATCCATTAGAACCGGATACGCTGCGCCAGTTCTCCGGGCAGGAACGGCACCACGGTCATCGCAGCGGTTTCCGCCAGCGGACTCAGCAATGCCTGCTTCCAGAACGGCTGCTGCGGCATGGCCGTCATCCCGCACAGCAACACCGTCGCCAGCACGATCAGCATGCCGCGCGCCAGACCAAACAATCCGCCCAGGCCGCGATCCGCCAGCGTCAGGCCGGCTGCCTTGATCACTGCATCCAGCGCCATCGCCAGCAAACCCATCAGGATGCGCACGCCGATAAACAGCGCAATGAACCCGACAATCAGGCGTGCCGTGGCGCCGGGAATCGCATCCGGCAACCATTGCGCCAGTGTGCCGCCCCAGGCATTGGCGACGACAAAGGCGACGATCCAACCCAGCAGCGACAAAATCTCTTTCACCAGCCCACGCAACAGACTGATGACGACCGAACAGATCAGGACGAACAGGACCAGATAATCAAATATCGTCACAATCGCTCTGCTTTACCGCAATCCGCTCCGCAGCACTGCCGGCATCAGGCCGGAACCAGCTTGCCGCTCAAACCGGCCTTGGTCAGCTTGGCGCGTGCTTTTTCCGCTTCCGCTTCGTTCGCAAAGGGGCCGACACGCACGCGAATAACGCTGCCCGCCGAGGTCGACACTTTCTGCGTGTACGACTTCAATCCTGCCGCCTGCAGCTTCTTCTGCAGTTCGTTCACTTTATCCTGCGATGCCAGGGCTGCAACCTGTATTGCGACCTTGCCGGCAGTTTTCGGCTGCGGCTGTGCCACTGCCTTGCCTTCCAGGATGGCGCGGGCGCGGGCTGCATCGGCAGACTTGTCCACAGCCGGCTTGTCCGCAACGGTTGGCGGCGTGACATGCGGTTTATCGTGTGCAGGTGTTTCCGGCTTGTGTTCGGCCGGCTTGGTTGCGGCCGGCTTTGGTTCAGGCGTCACCGGTGTGGCAGGCGCCTTCGCCGCCGGTTCCGGTTGCGGTACTGGCGCAGCAGCTGGCGCCTCAGGCATCGCTGCTTTCTCCGGATTGTCTGCAACAGCGGGAGCCGGGGCAGAAGCGGGAATATCGCGAGAAGGGATTTGAATATTGATATCGCCGGACAGCGGTTTCGGCTCGGGATCGAGAATCATCGGCAGGCCGATGACGACTGCCAGAACCAGGGCAATGGCGCCGACCAGGCGGCGACGTGCACGCTTCTTTTCCGGCAGAACCGGATCGACCGGTTCGTCGCGCTTGCTGTTTTTGCGTTTGCGGCCGGCCGGGATTTCTTCATCGGCCCGCGAATAGAAATCGCTGTTGCCGGCCGACGATTCCTGCTGTTTTTTACGAAAAGACGAGAGCAAGCCCATACGATTCAATGTTCAATTCGTTGAGTGGTGCACGGCATGGCGGACTTCCTGACGGAACTCCATTACGCCGGCGACGGTCAGGAACGATCCGAAAACCGCAATTCTATCATTCTCCCCCGCTCTGCTCAGGGCGTTCGCATAGGCTTCCGCAGGCGATGCAAAGGACTGGATGCTGATTTCAGCCTGTTGCTCCTGCCCGCCGCACGCCTGCCTGAGTTTTTCGGCAATATCGGCTGCCATTGCGGCACGCGGCAGTGGCAGATCCGTCACGCACCAGTGATCGATATGTCCCTTCAGATGCGCGATGATGCCGTCGATATCCTTGTCCTGCATCGCACCGAATACCGCATAGGTATAGGGATGGAAACCCATATTGCCAAGATTTTGCGCCAGCGTCGCCGCCGCATGCGGATTGTGTGCGACGTCGAGAATGACGGTCGGCTGTCCCGGCAGAACCTGGAAGCGGCCCGCCAGCTCCACCTGCGCCAGTCCGGAACGCACGTCCTGTGCGCTGACCGGCAGCCGCAAATGCAAGGCTTCCAACGCTGCCAGCACCGACGAAGCGTTCAACAACTGATTGGCGCCACGCAACCCCGGATAGGCCAGCGCATTGCGACGATGGCCACGACCGCTGAAATTCCATTGCTGGCGGTCGCCCGCGTAATTGAAATCGCGATTGAATAACCACAGGTCGGCACCGATCTTTTCCGCATGCGCGATCAGCGATGCCGGCGGCACCGGATCGCCGCAGATTGCCGTCTTGCCGCCACGGAAAATGCCAGCCTTCTCGAAGCCGATCTTCTCGCGCGTGTCGCCCAGATATTCGGTGTGGTCGATATCGACGCTGGTGACGATTGCCACGTCCGCATCCAGCACGTTGACGGCATCCAGCCGGCCACCGAGGCCGACTTCGAAAATGACCGCGTCCAGCTTCGCATCGGCAAACAATTGCATCGCGGCCAGCGTGGTGAATTCAAAATACGACAGCGATGTTTCGCCGCGGGCCGCCTCGATCTTGTCGAAGGCTGCGATCAGCGCTGCATCGCTCGCCGACTCGCCATTCACGCGCATGCGCTCGTTGAAGACCAGCAGATGCGGCGACGTGTACAAACCGACGCGATAACCGGCGCGCAACAGGATGGATTCCAGCATCGCGCAGGTCGATCCTTTGCCGTTGGTACCGCCGACGATGATGACCGGGCAGTCGAAATGCAGACCCATCGCCTGCTTGACCTGCGCCGTGCGCTCCAGCCCCATGTCGATGGCTTTCGGATGCATGGCTTCCAGGCGAGTCAGCCAGTCGTTCAGTGTCGTTGGCAAAGTGTTCATGCGGATGGAACGAAAACTCCGGGAAAAGAAGCAGAGAAGAACAACGCCTAGATGGCGCCATTCGGTCAAATAAAAAGCCCGAACCTGCTGTGGTTCGGGCTTGTCCGGATCAGACCTGCATTCAGGCCAGCACGTCGGCCGCCTGATTCTGCAACAACGCCAGCACGCGTGCGATTTCTTCGCGCATCTTGCGGCGATCCACGATCATGTCGATGGCGCCCTTCTGCAGCAGGAATTCGGCACGCTGGAAACCTTCTGGCAGTTTTTCGCGCACGGTATTCTCGATCACGCGCGGACCGGCGAAACCGACCAGCGCCTTCGGTTCGGCGATGACGACGTCGCCCAGGAAAGCGAACGAGGCAGACACGCCGCCCATCGTCGGATCGGTCAGCACCGAAATGAACGGCAGTTTCTTTTCCGACAACTTGGTCAGCATCGCGGTCGTCTTCGCCATTTGCATCAGCGACAACAAACCTTCCTGCATGCGGGCGCCGCCAGTCGCGGTAATGCAGATCAACGGCACCTTCTGCTCCAGCGCCACCTGCGCAGC
>DATDLO010000434.1:0-7963 GCA_036519215.1 Oxalicibacterium sp. | reverse complement strand
CAGTTCGACACCCATGCGATCGGCCTCGGTTTCGTGGCTGCGCGAATTCGGCAGGCCGACCAGGCCCATGTAGGCGTATTGCGCGCCCTGCTGCCCCAGGTCGCCAAGGCCGAACAGCGCCGAACCGACCGAAATCAGGCTACCCGCCACCATCTCCTCTGACGCACGCTCACGCGCATGTTCGCGCAGTGCGTGGGAAATTTCGTGACCGATCACCGCCGCCAGTTCGTCATCGGTCGGCTTCACTTTGTCGATCAAACCCGTATAGACGGCAATCTTCCCACCAGGCATACACCAGGCATTGACCTCGGACGACGACAACACGTTGACTTCCCATTTCCAGCTGCGTGCGTCCGGACGGAATACCGGCGTCTGCGCGATCAGCCGATCGGCAATCTTCCGCACGCGTGCGACCTGCGCCGCATCGCGATTCAGTGCGCTCTTCTTTTTCTCTTCCGCAATCAATGCCGTGTACTGCTTGGCTGCGGTCTGATCCAGTTCCTGCGCCGATACCAGCATGCGCTGCTGGCGATCGACGCCAACCGTGCCGCCTTGCGTCGTGTGCACGGTTTCGCAAGCAACCAGCGACAGCGTCCCTGCGATAACGGACATGGAAATTAGAGTTCGCAGACCAAACGGTTTCATCTTCCTTCCCCCAACATAAAAATGTTGATGACGCCGAACCGGCTTAGCGGGCGGCAGGAATTTTCGGCGTGGAAACAGAGACGTCGCCGCATTGCGCGCGATGACGCAATGCGTGATCCATCAACACCAGCGCCAGCATCGCCTCGGCGATCGGCGTCGCACGAATGCCGACGCAGGGATCGTGACGCCCCAACGTCTCCACTGTGATCGGATGGCCAGTCTTGTCGATCGACTGGCGACCGGTACGGATGCTGGAAGTCGGCTTGATGGCAATCGATGCAGTGATGTCCTGGCCGGTCGAAATGCCGCCAAGCACGCCGCCGGCGTTGTTGCCGGCAAACCCTTGCGGCGTCAGTTCGTCTCCGTGCTCGGTGCCCTTCTGTGCAACCGAACGGAAACCGGCGCCGATTTCGACGCCCTTGACGGCATTGATGCCCATCAAGGCGTAGGCGATATCGGCATCCAGCTTGTCGAACAAGGGCTCGCCCAGGCCGATCGGCACGTTCTGCGCCACCACATCGATGCGCGCGCCGCAGGAGTCGCCATCCTTGCGCAACTGGTCCATGTACGCTTCCAGCTGCGGCAGGATGCTCACGTTGGCCGCGAAGAACGGATTCTCGGGTACGTGCTTCCAGTCCTCGAACGGAATCGCGATCTCGCCCAGCTGGCTCATGCAGCCCTTGAACGTGGTGCCGTATTGCTCGTTCAGCCATTTCTTGGCGATCGCCGCGGCGCCGACGACGGGTGCCGTCAGACGCGCCGACGAGCGGCCACCGCCGCGCGGGTCGCGAATACCGTATTTGTGCCAGTAGGTGTAGTCGGCATGGCCCGGACGGAAGGTATCGACGATGTTGCCGTAATCCTTGCTGCGCTGGTCCTCGTTACGGATCAGCAGTGCAATCGGCGTGCCGGTCGTTTTTCCTTCGTAGACGCCGGACAGGATTTCGACGGTATCCGACTCCTGTCGCTGCGTCACATGGCGCGAGGTGCCCGGTTTGCGGCGATCCAGTTCCGGCTGAATGTCGGTTTCCGACAACACCATGCCAGGCGGACAACCATCGATCACGCAACCGATTGCGGGGCCGTGCGATTCGCCGAATGTAGTGACGGTAAACAGTGTGCCTAGGGTATTGCCGGACATAATGGGACGCGAGGTTGGCTTGATAAAGTGGTCATTCTACCAGCGCGACAGCCGGCATCACTTCAATTCCGCCGG
The DNA here is from genome assembly GCA_036519215.1 of Oxalicibacterium sp. Taxonomy (GTDB): domain Bacteria; phylum Pseudomonadota; class Gammaproteobacteria; order Burkholderiales; family Burkholderiaceae_D; genus Oxalicibacterium. The sequence goes on along the minus strand of DATDLO010000434.1, from coordinate 6,102 downwards.
GAAAAGCATTGCCTGATGCCGCATCGGTGTGCAATATACGGTTTCCAAACGGGAACCCCAAAAAAATCGGAGACGGCACCCATGAGCAAGATGGTCAGCCATCGCAAGGATGACCTTGTATTTCCAGAAGCAACGGTGCGCAGCTCCGGTGACGATAAAACAGAGACAAACGATCTGCCATGGCAGATTCTGATCATCGACAACGATGCGGATGTACATTCCGCAACGATCTCCGCTCTCGACAGCATTGAAATACAAAGCCGGCCACTGGCATTTCTGCACGCTTACTCGGCGCAGCAAGCCCGGGAACTCCTGACAACGGAACCGCATATCGCAGTCATCCTGCTGGATGTCGCCATGGAGCAGCAAGATGAAAGCCTGCAGTTGCTCCACCACATCCGTGACGTCCTGCATCGTTCCGAAGTTCGCATCATCCTGTGCAGCGCGCAATCCGGCCACGCACCGGAAATCGAAGCGATCCGTCAGTACGACATCGACAACTACAAGACCAAATCCGAACTGACTCGCATCAAACTGTTCACCATCGTGACGGCTGCGATCCGCTCCTACGAACAGATTCGCACGATCAACGCCAGCAGCACCGGGCTGGACAACATCCTGCGTGCCAGCACCGAACTGATGGCGCTGACCACACTGGAGGATTTTGCCGCCAACGTCATCCGGCGCATCTGCAATCTGCTGAATCTGCCGGCCGACGGCCTGCTCTGCGTGCAAGAAACGCTGCAGGACAAGCAGACCGAACTGTTCGTCGTTGCGGCAACCGGGGTCTACGACAACTGGGTCAACCATCCGATTTCGTCATTCGACGATGCACACGTCGGCAAGGCATTGAGTCGGTCACTGGATGAAGTCCGCAACATCTACGGTCGCGATTTCGCCGCGCTGCATTTCACCGGCGACGCCGCGCGCAACTTCGCCGCCTTCATCCGCACCGAACGGCCATTGAACGACATCGAGATTCGCCTGCTGGAAGTTTTCTGCAGCAATATTTCCGTCGGCCTCGCCAATCTGATGCTGGTCACGCGGCTGCACAACTCGGCGTTCTACGATTCGCTTACCAAGCTGCCCAACCGCACACGACTGAAAGACATCATCGACGAAACGCTGGCTGCGGCACGCAAGAATCGCTCGGTCAGCCGTCCCACGACACTGGCGCTGATCGACATCGACCACTTCGCCGAAACCAACGACACGCTCGGCCACCAATTCGGCGACCTGTTGCTGCTGTCGGTGGCGACGCGCCTGCAATCGCGCCTCGGCGACCGGCTGATCGTCGCGCGCGTTAGCGGCGACACCTTCGGCGTACTCGGCGACGACAACCAGGTCAATCCGGATACCGTGCTCGCGCAATTCGAGAAACCCTTCAGCATCGATGGACAGGATGTCCAGCTGTCAGCCACCGTCGGCCTGGTCCGGCTGTCCGAACATGAAGGCCGTGGCGCCGAAGCGTTGAAGAATGCGCACATCGCGCTGAAGCGCGCCAAGCTGCAGCAGCGCACCGGGCACTTCTACTTCTCGCGCAGCATGGGCATCGACATCCGCGAACGCGTCAACATGATGCATGCACTGCGCGCCGCCTTCGAACAAAAACAGTTGTTCGTCGTCTACCAGCCGCAGATCGATATCGCCACCCGCACACCGGTCGGCGCCGAAGCGCTGCTGCGCTGGCGCGGCGATGACGGCACGATGATTTCGCCGGATCGCTTCATTCCGATCGCCGAATATTCCGGCCTGATCATCGATCTCGGCGAATGGGTATTACGGCAGGCTTGCCAGGAACTGGTACGCATCCATCAGCAGGGTTTCACCGACTTCATGGTGTCGGTCAATGTGTCGCAAGTGCAGTTCCGCCACCCGCACTTCCTCGCGATGCTGCGTCGAACGTTGCAGGAAACGCATGCTCCCGCGCATTGCATAGAACTCGAAATCACCGAATCGATGGCAATGGAAGAACTCGAAGCGCTGATCCGGCTGCTGGGCCAGATCACGGCCACCGGCATCAGTATCGCCATCGACGATTTCGGCACCGGCTTTTCATCGCTTAGCCATCTGCAGAAGCTGAACGTGGACCGCCTGAAGATCGACCGCGCATTCGTTACCGAAATCACCGAATCCGTACGCGGCAGCAGCATTGCAGAAGCGATCATCCAGCTTGGCCGCAATCTGGATCTGGATGTCGTCGCCGAAGGTGTCGAAGATGAACGCCAAGCCGAGATTCTCACCGAGCTTGGCTGCTCGGTCGGACAAGGCTATCTGTTTGCAAAACCGCTGACTTCCGACGTGCTGCACAGCTGGCTACACGAATATACGAACCGGCACTGAACCGCCCTCCGCTGCACAGCGGCGGCGGATACGGCGGCCGGCCACACGATCAACGGCGCCCCGTCATCCACGCCACGAAACGCGTCACGAATTCCGGCATCGTCGAGAAAATCACGATGGCGACTACCGCATTCAGCAAAGCCGTCACCAGGAATATCTGCGGAATCGTCATGCCGGCACGCAGCAGCAGCATTGCCAGCAATGCCGCCACCACCATGAACAAGGCATTCAGGATATTCATGCCGGCGATCGTGCGCGAAATATGCGTGGGGTCGCAACGCGTCTGAATCAAGGCGAACAACGGCACGATGTAGAAACCGCCGAATGTTCCGATCAGCAGACAATCGAACACGATACGCCAGCTACCCGCCTGTTGCAGAAAACCGCCGATGCCGACCGGCATGACATTCGTGTAGTTGCCGCTTGCTAGGTACAGATCGCAGCCAAACAGCGTCAGCCCCAGAGCGCCCAGCGGCACCAGGCCGATTTCCACCCGCCGGCCGGAAAGCCGTTCGCACAGCAGCGAACCGGCGCCGATGCCGAGCGAAAAGATCATCAGCAACAGCACGAAAATGCCATAGTCGCCGTGCAGCCATTCCTTCGCATATAACGGGAACTGCGCCAGCACGATGGCGCCGTAGAACCAGAACCATGAATTAGCCAGCATTGCGGTAAACACCGGCCGGTTACGCATCGAGAAACGAATGTTGCGCACCGTTTCCGCCGCGATATTCCAGTCGACCCTGATCTCCGGTGCCGGTGCCGGCGAATGCGGCATGGCACGGCCCGCAACCCAGCCGGCAACCGCAAGCACGATCGTGCCGACAGCCACCAGTTCGATACCCCACGGTTTCTGCGATACCAGCATGGCGCCCAGCACCTGGCCCAGCAGGATGCCGACGAACGTTCCCATCTGCATCATGCCGTTGCCGCCCACCAGTTCATCGACATGTAGTTTCTGCGGCAGATAGGCATGCTTGATCGGACCGAACAGCGTCGAATGCAAACCCATGCCGGCTACCGCCGCGATCAGCAGCCACAAGTCGTGCCGCAACCAGCCGAAGGCGGCCACCAGCATGATGGCGATCTCCAGCAGCTTGATCCGCCGCACCATGCCGGATTTTTCGAACTTGTCGGCCAGTTGTCCGGCCAGCGCGGAAAACAGCACGAACGGCAGAATGAACAAACCGGGAATCAGGTTGTTGAGGAAACCGCGATCCAGCGTGGTCCAATCCATCGCTTCGAATGTCAGCACGGTCAACAAGGCCGTCTTGAAGACATTGTCGTTGAAGGCACCGAGAAACTGCGCCCAGAAGAACGGCGCGAAGCGGCGCTGCGCGAGCAGCGAAAACTGATTGGGTGTGCGCATCTGAAAATCGAAAAATACCGGTGAACAATCAGTAAAGACGGGAAGCGATCGGTGGAAGCGAAACAACTATGCCGCTTCCGGCTCACCGGATTGTACGTGATGCGCTACAGGATCGTGGCGATGACGCCTGACAGATACAGTTAGATGCCGAACGAAATGATTCAAACAAAAAAACCGTTCGCGCATCTGTGAAAATGCGCGAACGGTTTTTCTTCCGAGTAAAAACCAGCCAGTGCCGTCAGGCTTCCCGCTCGTCAGCCACTGCTGGCCAATCCTGGATATAGGATTTCAACATCTTGTTCTCGAAGCTCTGCGCTTCGAGCACCGCCTTTGCGACGTCATAGAACGACATCACGCCGACCAATATCTTGCCATCCAGTACCGGCACGTAACGCGCATGCTTTTCGAGCATCAGACGGCGTACTTCGTTGATCTCGGTGTCGGAAGAAATGGTGATCGGGTTCCGTTGCATGTGATCGCGCACGGTACCGCCGCCGACCGAACCGCCATTTGCATGCACCGCCGCCATCACTTCGCGAAACGACAGCATGCCGATCAGGTTGCCGCCCTCCATGACAACCAGCGAACCGATGTCCTTTTCCGCCATGGCATTGACGGCGTCGAGCATCGGGCTGTCCGGCGTCACCGTGAAAAGGATATTTCCCTTTACCTTCAGTATTTCAGATACTTTCATGGCCCCGTCCTCGCAAGTTATGGTTGTACTTCGACTCTGGACGATTCCAATGTAGCCCAAGGACGACGAAAAATCCACAGTGGCGGCGTGCTGTAAGTTATGCGTCAGGAACATCGGCATCAGGCTTGTGCCTTGCGCCACGCGTTGGTTTGTTCGTTGCCTCATGGAGCAATCGCTACGGCCGCCCCAGCAAACCATGCGCATGACTTGCATTCCGCCTCCCTGCGGACTAGTCTGGAACAGGAACCACAGCGGGAGGCCCATCATGGCTGTCATTGCACGCAAGGATCATCCGACATTCGCGGCGTTCTATGCCGACTACCTGACCGGACACACCGACCGGACGTCGCGCGAACTGCATTTCTTCGGCTCAACGCTGGCACTCTTTTTTCTGATCGCGTTGATGCTGACAGGAAATATGGTGTGGCTGCTGGCGGCTGCGTTGGCGTTTTACGGTTTCGCCTGGGTCGGCCACTTAATGTTCGAGAAGAACCAGCCGGCCTCATGGCGACAACCTTTCTATTCTTTCGCCGCCGCCTGGCTGATGTACTGGCAACTGCTGACGGGGCAGATTTCCTTCTAGCCAGGTATTTCCGCAGGATGGGAAAAGTGCGCCTCCAGCGTCTGCTGCAAGCCTTGCTCGACCGCGCCTTCCACCTGTTTCGCCAGTTCGGCATTGCCTGAAGCATCGAAGACGAACATCCGATAGACGTCGGCCAGCGTCAGGCTGGCAGGATTGGCCACCAGTATCCAGCTGTCCAGGCCGTCGATGATGCGTTTGCCCCACTGTATCCGACGTGGGCCGTCTGCCTTGACGCGCGCCACCCAGCCGGCGTCTAGCATCTTCTGCAGCAGCGTTTCCGCTTCGTCGAAACCGAGCCGCGTACATTGGCGAATCTGCGCCATTTCGACCAATGCCAATCTCGATTGGCGTGCCTCATGCAACACCTTAAGCAGCGCCATCGCATCGACGAAAGCACTCCCTGGCTGCGGCACATGCCACCAGCGTTCGTACTTGACGATAGGCAGCGCCGCCGTCAGCACCGCACCGCTCAGCGTGATCAGCCAGCCCAGATAGAGCCACACAAGAAAGATGGGGAATGCCGCCACCGCACCGTAGATCACCGTATAGGTCGGCACCTTGACGACGAACACGGCAAACAGCCGCTTGATGATCTCGAATGCCAGCGCTGCCAGCACGCCGCCGCACAATGCATCGCGCCATTCGACCAGACGGTTCGGCACGACAACATACAGCGATGTAAATGCCACTGTCGTCAGCAGGATGGAAATCAACGAATAGAAAATCGCGCCGATGAAAGGCACATGCTTCACCGCGCCGTTGGTTGCGGAAAACAGGTAGGACGTCAGCGTGATCGAGGCCCCGATCAGCAGCGGCCCCAGCGTAACGATTGCCCAGTAGACGAGAATGCGCTGCGCGATCGGCCGCTTGGTCTTCACGCGCCAGATCTGATTGAAGACACGATCGATCATCAGCATCATCGCCACTGCGGTCACGATCAGCGCCACGGCGCCGAAAGCCGACAGCCGCGTCGCCTTGCTCGAGAACTGCGTCAGGTAACCGAGGATCGTGTTGGCAATTCCCTTCGGCATCAGGCTCTGTACGAAGTAAGCTTCCAGCGAGACACGAAAAGTGTGAAACAACGGAAAGGTCGTGAAGATCGCCAGTGCAATC
>DATDLO010000433.1:0-3524 GCA_036519215.1 Oxalicibacterium sp. | reverse complement strand
CGCCGATGATTCCTGACGTGTTGCAGGAACTGGGCGAGCGCGTCCTCGTCAGCGACGATGTATTCGACTGGGACGATTTGCCGGAATCGGTCGCTGTGGTGGGCGCTGGTGTGATCGGGCTGGAACTGGGACAAGCGTTGCACCGGCTTGGTGTGCGCGTGGCCGTATTCGGCCGCGGCGACCGGCTGGCCCAGATCGCGGACGATGAACTCAACCAGTCGGCAGTTTCCTGCATAGGTAAAGAACTGGACCTGCGTCTCGGCGCCACCATCGTATCGGCGAAGCCGGAGAACGATCGGGTTGCGTTGCATTCGCGCGATGCCGATGGTCGCGAACGCACCGAGCATTATCGTTACGTGCTGGCGGCAACGGGACGCCGGCCGAATCTCGCGGGGCTTGAATTGGAAAAAACCGGTCTGCAGCTGGACGACCGCGGTATTCCCTTGTTCGATCCGTTAACGATGCAGTGCGGCGACAGCACGATTTTCATTGCCGGCGACGTCGATGGCGACCGCCCGTTGCTGCATGAAGCGGCCGACGAGGGCCGTATCGCCGGCAGCAATGCAGCGCGCCATCCTCGCGTTGCCGCGGGCTTGCGGCGCATTCCCATGGCGATCGCCTTTACCGATCCGCAGGTGATGGCTATCGGACAGACGGCGCGGACGCTGAAGCCGGAGCAGTATCAGAGCGGGCGCGTTTCCTTCGCAAACCAGGGGCGCAGTCGCGTCATGCTGCAGAATCGCGGCATGTTGAAAGTCTATGGCGAACGCGGTACGCGCCGCTTCCTCGGTGCCGAAATGGTGGGGCCGCGTGCGGAACACATTGCGCATCTGCTGGCCTGGGCTTGCCAGGCGCAGATGACGGTGGACGACATGCTTGCCATGCCGTTCTATCATCCGGTGGTCGAGGAAGGTGTGCGGACCGCCCTGCGCGATCTGAAGGAAAACCTGATGAAACAGGTCTATGAAATCGAACATTGCTCGGACTGTACGCCAGGCATCTGATTGCCCGTTTGTGTGCGGTAACGCCTGTTCGTGCGGGACTGTCTGTGGTAAAACATTCATGACGCCACTTTGATGACGTGCTGCAACCAAACAGGGTTGCAGCTGTCAGAAGGCTGAGCCTGACGGCAATCCCGGAAGCGGCATTTTCAATCTGCAGTACCGTCCGAGGCGGATACTGATTTCAATAAAAAGAGGCCATCACATGAAAGCATCTACCTTGAAAACGACACGTACCGATATGAAAGCACTGGTCAAGGACGCGCAGGAACTGTTCCGCGAAGCGGCCAGTGCCACTGGCGAACGCGCCGACGAACTGCGTTCTCGCGGCCTGCAGCTGCTCGATTCCGCCGTGGTCAAGGCGCAGGAAGTGCAGACTGCCGCGATCGAGACCGGCAAGGAAATCGCCGAGAAGACCGATGATTACGTGCATGAAAACCCGTGGCGTGCCGTTGCCATTTCGGCGGGTGTCGGCCTGCTGATTGGTCTGCTGGTTTCGCGCAAGTAATCGGTCTCCATTCCCATGGAACAGCAAAATCCGCGCTCGTCGCAGGAAGGGCTGATCAGCGGCTTGGCCAGCCTGTGGCGCAATATGTTCGGCCTGATAGTGAGTCGGGTCGAACTTGCTGCCCTGGAGCTGGCGGAAATTCGTACCAATGTGCTGAAGCTGGCAGTCTTGTTCATGCTCGGCGTCATTGCTGCATGGTTCGCTGTCGCTTACTGGACTGCGCTGATCGTGTATCTCAGCTGGCCCTCGCTGGGCTGGAAAATTCTGCTGATTATCGCGGTGGTCGCCACGGCGGTTGCCGTCGGCATGTTGTTCTATCTGCAGTCGTTGCTACGGCAGGGCAAGCTGTCGATGCCCGCAACGATGGAAGAGCTGCGCAAGGACCATGATGCGCTGCGGTAACGGGGGGAATCCGGCATGACGAATCGAGATCCGAACGATCCGACAAATCGCACCGAGACGCTGGCCGAACGGAAGGAGCGCCTGATTCTGCAATGCCGTGCCTATCGTATTGCTGTCGGCAATGCAAAAAGCGTGGTGCGTGCGAACATGGGGCCCGACGCCATCGCAAAGACGGCGGTCGGCATGGTCAGTGCGCGGGCGCAATCGGCGCTGGCGAATTTTTCCGATCTGCTGGATTTTCGCAGCCTGTCCGGGGCCAAGCTACAGAAGCTGTTGCCTCTCGTGATCAGTGGCGCTTCGCTGTTGTCTCGACGTGCTTTGTGGAAGCCCGTGCTGCGCGGCGCAGCCGTGGTCGGTGCGGTGGGGACGGGACTGTATCTGTTCTCCCGGCGAAAGAAGAAGCATGTGCATATCGCCCGGCACGAACAATTGTGATTGATGTGCGCAGAAAAAAAAGCCGACTGATGTCGGCTTTTTTATTGTCCATGTATGAAGATTATTTGGCAGGTGCTGGCGCCGCCGCCGCACCGCCGGCTGGTGCTTCTGCCGGCGCTTTCGGCGCAGGAACTTCCGGTTCCTTGAACTTCGCGCCTGCGGCATTGGCCATCATCACCACCACGCGTTCGACCTCGATATCGTCCAGATCGGGATTGCCGCCTTTGGGCGGCATCGCGCGCAAGCCTTCGATCGCATGCTTGGCCAGCGTATCGTAGCCTTCCGCGATGCGAGCTTTCCAGGCAGCGGCGTCGCCAAGTTTGGGCGCACCGGCAACACCGGCCGTGTGGCAGGCGGCGCAGGTTGCCTTGTAGACTTCTTCGGCAGACTTCAATACCTTCGGAGCGCTTGGATCCTTCAGGGTGAAATCCTGAGCGGCGACCGGCTTGATGCGCTGGGCGATGGCTTCCGGCGTCATTGCGTCGGAACCCGCGCCGGTCTGCTTGTCGTTGGTGACGTAGACGACCAACAGGACGATACAGACAATGGGGACAAGAAAACCGGCCAGGACGGCCAGAATCAACTGCTTTGGTGTTTTGATTGCGGATCCTTCGTGGTGTGCGTCGCTCATTATTCCCCTCATTACAATTTTTAGAAATCGTTATAAGGCGCGGGACTCCCATCCGCGCAGGTGATGCTGCTGCCCGACCTTGCCGGATTCGGCAAACCACTGATTATAGTCACAAATAATTGTCGTTGAGCGGGAAACATGGCTTTGCGTGGACGGAAAGAGAGAAAAACGGTATTCTTCAGGCCTCCTCAGTTGTTCTTCCTCGCGGCTGTAGCTCAGTGGATAGAGTATTGGCCTCCGAAGCCAAGGGTCGTGGGTTCGATCCCCGCCAGCCGCGCCAATCAAATACTTAGATCCCTTTTCGTCGACAGCGAAATATTTTGGTGAAAATTTCCACCGATTTCGGTGAAAATTCTGGCTAATTAAGGAAGAAGAGGTGCCATTCTTCTTATACGTAACTCCACATTTGGAGTTGCGAAGTGTCTTCCCAAAATCACGCGTCGTCGAATTGAAGAACATCGATACCGACATTCGATGTGTCCCATATCGCTTCATTGTTTCGGTTCGTTGGTTGTCGAGAGTAATTGCTACCTCTCACCGATGTCAG
>DATDLO010000432.1:0-5094 GCA_036519215.1 Oxalicibacterium sp. | reverse complement strand
CATGCGGAACGTCGGAATCGTCGATTGTCGACTCAACGGAATCTGGCTTTGCCCGAACGAAAACTCGCCGACGAAGAATAATTCACGTAAACGGCGAAGACGTTCGATGGCGATCGAATGTTTCATCGCATTTACGCAATCTGCCCAGTCGCCGGAAGTGAGCGAAACGATCAGGCCGTTCTTCGCGCTTTCGTATAAAGCATGTCTATCGTTGTACACGACATCGGTACATGGCTCGTCGTCGGCCTTGATGCCGTTGGCGACAACGAAGGCGAGGTTGTCGCTATCGGTTTCGTCGATTGCTTTGTGCAACAGCCCGCTTGCCGTGGCTCCATGTGCGGGCCGGGCGATGACGCCGAAGCTGAAAGTTTCGCTTGCACGCGCCAGCAGTGGACATAGCAGCGCAAGACAGAGCAGCGAACGAAGGATGGAAGATTTCATGCCGGACTTGTCTGCTTCGCTTGAATGCGCCTCGATGGTGTTTTAACGGCCCGATCTGCCCGATTGTTTGCTCAGTTCCTTCAGCCGGTACAAGGCATCGAGCGCCTCGCGTGGCGACAGCGCATCGGGGTCGATGTCTTCGATGGCTTCGTCCACTACCGAAGGTTGCGGTACGGCGATTTCCGGTTCGTTTGTCGCGCTATCGCGTTCCGTAAACAGGTCGAATTGCGGCGTCTGCTGAACCGAGTGCGCTTCAAGCGATGCCAGGTGCCGGCGCGCGGCGCGGATAACAGGCTGTGGCACGCCGGCCAGTTGCGCCACCTGCAAGCCGTAGCTCTGCGATGCCGGACCGGCCTGCACCGCATGCAGGAAAACGATACGATCCTTGTGCTCGACGGCGGACAGATGGACGTTCGCGGCGGTCTGGTGGGCTTCCGGCAGTTGCGTCAGTTCGAAATAATGGGTGGCGAACAGCGTGAAGCTGCGCGTGGTTTCGATCAGGTGGCGTGCGATCGCCCACGCAAGCGCCAGGCCATCGAAAGTCGACGTGCCGCGGCCGACTTCGTCCATCAACACCAGCGAGTGTTCTGTCGCGCCGTTCAGGATGGCAGCGGATTCCGTCATCTCGACCATGAACGTGGAGCGGCCGCCGGCCAGGTCGTCGGCTGCGCCGATGCGCGTGAAGATGCGGTCGATCGGGCCGATGACGGCGCTCGCGGCAGGCACGAAGCTGCCGACATAGGCCAGCAGCGTGATCAGCGCAACCTGTCGCATATAGGTCGATTTACCGCCCATGTTGGGGCCGGTGATCAGCAGCAGGCGGCGTTCGTCGTTCAGCACGCAGTCGTTGGCGATGAAGCGCTCGATGTGGTTCTCGACGACTGGATGGCGGCCTTGTTCGATCGTGATTGCCGGTTCGGCCACCAGTTGCGGTGCGCACCAGTTGTTGCGTAATGCGTGATCCGCGAGGGATGCCAGCGTGTCCAGTTGTGCGAGTGCGTGCGCGATGCTTTGCAGCAGCGGAATGTGCAGCAGCAGTTGTTGCAGCAACTGGTCGTACAGAAATTTCTCGCGTGCCAGTGCGCGCTCCTGCGCCGACAGTGCCTTGTCTTCGAAGGCCTTCAGTTCCGGCGTGATGTAGCGCTCGGCGTTCTTCAGCGTCTGGCGGCGGCGATAGTCGTCCGGCACCTTGTCGGTCTGGCCGTGCGTGACTTCGATGTAGAAACCATGCACCTTGTTGTATTCGACGCGCAGGTTGGCGATGCCGGTACGTTCGCGCTCGCGAGTTTCCAGGTCGATCAGGAACTGGCCGGCGTTTTCGGACAGTCCGCGCAGTTCGTCCAGCTCAGCATCGTAGCCGCGTGCGATGACACCGCCGTCGCGCACCATTGCGGCCGGCTCCATCGCGATCGCGCGTTCCAATAGATCCAGGCATTCGCCCGGCGTCGCCAGTGCATCGTGAATGGATTTCAGCAGCGGTGCATCGGCGTCCTTGTTGCACATCGAAACGTAGGTACGCAACGACGGCAGCTGCTGCAGGCCGTTGCGCATGCCGGCGAGATCGCGTGGACGGGCGCTCATTAGCGCAATGCGTGTGGTGATGCGTTCGATGTCGGGTACCGACGCCAGCGTCGAGGAGATGCCGCCGGTTGCATCGGCGCGCATCAGCGCATTGATGGCGGTATGGCGCCCGATGGCGACACGTTGGTCGCGCGGCGCGTGATGCAGCCAGTGGCGCAGCAGGCGCGAGCCCATCGCGGTGCGGCAATGGTCGAGCAGCGAGAACAGCGTGGGCGCGTTGTCCTGGTTGCGCAGCGATTCGGTCAGCTCCAGATTGCGGCGCGTGGCGGCATCGAGTCCGATGAATTCGTTTTCGGTTTCGACAGTCAGCGTGCGTACGTGCTGCAACCCCTGGCTTTGTGTCGATTGCGCGTAACGCAGCAGGGCGCCGGCAGCACCGATTGCAGGTTCGAGCCGGTCGGCGCCGAAGCCGCTCAGCGTGGAGACCTGCAGTTGTTCGAGCAGCGCCTTGCTACCGTGTTCGCTGTCGAAATGCCAGTCCGGTACCAGCGTGTTGCGGGCGGACGCGTATTCTTCGAATGCCTGATCGATACCGCCCGGCAGCAGGATTTCGGCCGGCGCGATGCGTTCCAGTTCCTGTTTGAGACGTGTTTCGAGTTGCGGCGCTTCGACCGTGAATTCCATCAGCTTCAGTGCGCCGCTGGCCATCGACAGCCAGGCGAGGCCGATCGTCACATTCCTGCGTTGCGTGCTGCTGTTCATTGCAAGCAATGGACGTTCGGATTTTTCCGGCAACAGATCGGAATCGGTCAGCGTGCCCGGCGTGATCACGCGCATGACCTTGCGTTCGACCGGCCCCTTGCTGGTGGCCGGGTCGCCGATCTGTTCGCAGATGGCAATCGATTCGCCGAGTTTGACCAGTTTCGCCAGATATTGCTCGACCGCGTGGAAGGGCACGCCGGCCATCTTGATCGGATTGCCGTTGGACGAACCGCGTTGCGTCAGCGTGATACCGAGTAGGCGCGATGCCTTTTCCGCATCGTCGAAGAACAGTTCATAGAAGTCGCCCATCCGGTAGAACACCAGCGTGGTCGGATGATCGCTCTTGATGCGCAGATACTGCTGCATCATCGGTGTGTGTTTTTCGTGCGACGGAGAAGATCTGTTTTCGTTTGCCGGCAATGACATGGTCGGTTCTGATTCGTCAACAGCACGCGAGTCGCCGGATGGTGAATGCCGGGCGATGCGTAAGGATAAAGACGTCATTGTATGCGACGCCACCATCTTTGTAGACCGGCATTGCAGACCGGTGCTTGCGGCATTTTTGCCGCAAGCGTCGAGATGATTGCGCTCTAGCGGCCGCGGCCTGCGCTGCGCTGCGGCTGGTTGCCGTTGCGATTGGCGGAGGAAGCCCCCGAGCGATTGCCAGAACGTGGCATGCCATTGGCCGGCTTGGCTGCCGGTTGCGATTGGCGCGAGCCGCCACCACCCTGGCGACCAGGTTGTTGAGGCTGGCGGCCGCCATGGCCCTGGCTGCGCAGCTGGATCGGTTGCGGCTTCGCATTCGGATCGGGCTCGAAGCCGACGATGACTTCCGCCGGCAGCTTGCGCTTGATCAGCTTTTCGATATCTTTCAGCATCATGTGCTCGTCGACGCAGACCAGCGAAACGGCTTCGCCGGTTGCGCCGGCGCGGCCGGTGCGGCCGATGCGGTGAACGTAGTCTTCCGGCACGTTCGGCAGATCGTAGTTGACGACGTGCGGCAACTGGTCGATGTCGATGCCGCGCGCGGCGATATCGGTGGCGACCAGCACCTGCAGCTTGCCGTCCTTGAATTCGGCGAGCGCCTTGGTACGTGCGGTCTGGCTCTTGTTGCCGTGGATCGCCATGCCGGAAATGCCATCCTTGCCGAGCTGTTCGACCAGGCGGTTGGCGCCGTGCTTGGTGCGCGTGAAGACCAACACCTGCGACCAGCTGCGGCTCTTGATCAGGTGCGCAAGCAGCGGATGCTTGCGGTCGCGATCGACTGGGTGAATCTTTTGCTCGATGATTTCGACGGTGGAATTCAGCCGCGCAACTTCGATCGTTGCCGGATTGTTCAGCAGGCCGTTTGCCAGCGCCTTGATCTCGTCGGAGAAGGTGGCGGAAAACAGCAGGTTTTGCCGCTTGGCCGGCAGCGCAGCCAGCACCTTGCGGATGTCGCGAATGAAGCCCATGTCGAGCATGCGGTCGGCTTCGTCCAGCACGAGGATTTCGATGCTGTTCAGATTGACCGTGCCTTGCTGCATGTGATCGAGCAGGCGTCCCGGCGTGGCGACGAGGATATCGACGCCTTGCTGCAGCAGCTTGATCTGCGGATTGATGCCGACGCCGCCGAAAATGACGGCCGACGACAGGTTCGTGTATTTGCCGTAGGCGCGCACGCTTTCCTCGACCTGTGCGGCGAGTTCGCGCGTCGGAGTCAGTACGAGTGCGCGGATGGCGCGCTGCGATGTGCGGGTCTTGTGGGGAACGCCGCTGTTGGCCAGGCGATGCAAGACAGGCAGCGTGAAGCCGGCGGTCTTGCCGGTGCCGGTCTGGGCGCCGGCCAGCAGATCGCCGCCGCTCAGCACGGCAGGAATTGCCTGTGCCTGAATGGGAGTAGGGGAGCTGTAACCTTGTTCGGCAACAGCACGGACTATGCCTTCGGCCAGGCCGAGGTCGGAAAATGACATGGAAAACTCGATGAAAAAATGATCGGCCTGTCGCCGTAGGGCGCCAGTCGCAGGCAAACGGATTCGGTGTGGAGATTGTCGTTATGGACGGCGGCAGGGGACTGGTACGATGCCGCGTGGACGCAGTATAGCAGCGCTGCTCTCGCAGCGCCGCAATTCGTGGTGTTTATTTGTAGGGGGCGAGCAGGGTGACCATCTGCGCGAAAATCTTCGGCGAGCCGGCAATGATGTCGCCCTTGTAAAGATAATCGGATTCACCGGTGAAGTCGCCCATGATGCCGCCTGCTTCGGTGACAAGCAACGAACCTGCGGCGATGTCCCATGGCTTCAGGCCTTTTTCGAAGAAGCCGTCGAAGCGGCCAGCTGCCACGTAAGCCAAGTCAAGCGCAGCCGAGCCGGGACGACGCAGGCCGGCCGA
>DATDLO010000431.1:0-4255 GCA_036519215.1 Oxalicibacterium sp. | reverse complement strand
CAATCCGGGCAGACTTCCTTGATCGATTTACTCCAGACCCAGCGGGGTGTGGAAGTGACGAGAAATGGCGGTGCCGGCAATAGCGCCAGCGTCGCGTTACGAGGAGGTAATGGCAAGCAGACATTGCTGCTGATTGACGGTGTACGCAGCTATTCATCGACATTGGGTGAGGCAACATGGTCAGCCATTCCGTTATCGCAAATCGATCATGTCGAAATTATTCTCGGGCCAATGAGCGTCTTGTATGGCGCAGATGCAGTCGGCGGCGTGATTCAGATATTTACTAAAAAAGGTGACGGTGCGCCGCATCCGACCTTCTCGGTCGGAACGGGAAGTTATGGTGAAGAGACAGTATCCGCAGGCGTCTATGGAGCGACGCAGGGTAATCACTCCGTGCGTTATGCCTTGAATGTCGCACGCGAGGAGTCGCGTGGCTTTAGTTCAACGAATAAATTATCTAAAACAAGTTTTGATCCGGACAACGACGGCTACAGCAAGCGTAGCGCAAGCGGATCGTTATCGACCGAGCTGGCAAAAGGTCAGGAGATAGGAGCTAGTTTCCTTAGTAGTCGCAACGACGGGGAATACGATACCAGTTCATCGGTGGAGAACCAGCGTTCCATTAGCGATGTCGACGTCTACTCGCTTTATTCCAAAAATCGCCTTGCCGATAACTGGACCAGTTTGTTCCAGATATCGCGTTCGGAAGATAGAAGCAGAGATTACGGGCGAAGCGTCAAGGCCGATGAAGTAAAGTCTGCTCAAAACCGTTTTACCTGGCAGAACGATATTCGGATCGGCACTGATTTGCTGCAAATTGTTACGGAACACGTACATGAAGAAGTGGAGAGTAACAACCCCGGTAGAACGGAATTGAATCGCGACAGGGATAACGATTCGCTTGCCGTTGCCTATCAAATGAAGAGAGGACGCCATCTTGGTACTGCAGCCGTTCGCTATGACGACAATTCAGCGTACGGGTCTCACGTTACCGGCAGTTTGGGATATGGCTATCATCTGACGTCCGCATGGCGAGCCAATGGCAGTGTCGGTACCAGTTTCCGTGCGCCGACATTCAACGACTTGTATTACCCCAATTTTGGTAATGCAGATGTCAAGTCAGAAAAAGGCAAGAATGCGGAAATAGGTCTCTATTATGACGATGGAAAGAACGATTTCAGTGCGGTCTATTATCACAACGCACTGACCGATTTGATCGCGACTTTTAATCCGTGTCCCTCAACCGGTGCAGGGTCTTGTTCCGCCAATGTTGACGACGCGACCCTGGAAGGGCTCTCTCTTTCCGCTGGAACGCATTTCGGTAAATTTGCATTGCATGGTGCGCTGGATATGCAGAACCCTCACAACAATGAAAACGGGAAATTACTCCGGCGTCGTGCTCGTTCCCATGGCAGCGTAAGCCTTGATTATGAAGGCGGGAAGTGGACAGTCGGTAGCGATGTGATCTTCTCTGGTTATCGTTACGACGACGATGACAATACGACCCAGAAACGCCTTGGCGGCTACACCCTGCTGAATCTCCACGCGACCTACGATCTGACCGATAATTGGCAGCTGTTTGGACGCTGGAACAATGTCACGAACAAGAACTACGCACTTGCCTACGGCTATGAAACGCCGGGATCGAACGTGTTCGTCGGCGTACGTTACGGCTTCCAGTAAGACGAAGGCAGGTAACGACACATAGGTGAACGACTATGCGGCGCGGTTTTCGGACTGTGCCGCATCTGTCTTTTTAAGGAATGAACGGGTAACGATGAAAACGGCTTTGCATCAACGATCGACGACATGGGAAATGCCGCGCCGTGCGCGTGCATGGCGCGTGCTGTCGTTGCTGTCTACGTTGGCATTGATCAGCCTGTTGCTGGCATGCGCCATCGGTTCCGTTGCATTGACGCCTGCCGATCTGTTCGATGCGGTGCGCGATACGCTGCATGGCGGCACGGGATCGCTGGCGACGACGCTGGTCGAGTTGCGTTTCGGCCGTGCGCTATCCGCCTTTGCGACCGGCGCGTCGCTGGCACTGGCCGGCGTCATGATGCAGGCGCTGTTGCGCAATCCCTTGGCCGAGCCGTATGTGCTCGGCGTGTCCGGTGGCGCGGCGGTGGGTGCCTTGCTGTCACTGATGCTGGTGGCAACGGCATGGATCGTCGATGCGGCGGCCTTTGCCGGCGCGCTGGCGATTGCATTTCTCCTTTATGCACTGGCGCGCCGCGATCTGCGCAGTGCGCCGCATCCGGAAGGCAGTGCACCGTTGCTGCTGCTGACCGGTGTCATCCTCGCCTCTGGTTGCGGCGCGCTGATTGCGCTGATGCTGTCGATCGCACCGGAGAACCGGTTGCGCGGCATGGTGTTCTGGCTGATCGGCGATCTGTCCGGTTCGTCGTTCCGCTGGCTGCCGTGGATCGTGCTGATCGGTGCGCTGGCTTATGCCGCACGCACGGCACGTGCGATCAACATGATGGCGCTGCATGCGGAGAATGCGTTGACGCTGGGCGTGAACGTGGCGACATGCCGGCGCGGCCTGTTCGTCTGCAGCGCATTGCTGACGGCGAGCGCGGTCAGCAATGCCGGCAGCATCGGTTTCGTCGGCCTGATCGTGCCGCATGCCTGCCGTTTCATACTGGGGCCGGATCATCGGCTGCTGCTGCCGGCGTCGGCGCTGGTCGGCGGCAGCTTCCTTGTGCTGGCCGATACGCTGGCGCGTACGGTGCTGGCGCCGCAACAACTGCCGGTCGGCGTCATCACGGCGATGATCGGCGTGCCGCTCTTCCTGCTGCAATTGCACCAGTTGCGGAGGCGCGGGTGAGAGCGGAAAAATTGCAATTGCGCGTAGCCGGCCGCGCCTTGGTCGAATCGCTGGACTGGCAGATCGCACCCGGCGAATGCTGGTGCGTGATCGGCCGCAACGGTGCAGGCAAAAGCACATTGCTGCGCACGCTGGGCGGACTGCGCGATGCCGATGGCGGGCAAGTGCTGCTGCAAGACAAGACATTGGCCGACTGGCCGCTGGCGGCACTGGCGCGGGAACGCGCCTATCTGCCGCAGGGGCGCAGCGATGCGTTCGGTTATCGCGTGATCGAAACCGTGCTGTCGGCGCGGCATCCGTATCACGAAGATGCCTACTGGGAATCGGAAAACGATTTCGCGGCGGCACGCACGGCACTGTGCGCGATGGATGTCAAGGGACTGGCAGAACGCGATGTGCGTTCGCTGTCCGGTGGCGAGCGGCAGCGCGTGGCGATCGCCGCGGTGCTGGCGCAGGACGCGCCACTGATGTTATTGGACGAACCGGCGAATGCGCTCGATCTTGCGCATCAGGTTGGCGTGATGCGGCTGCTGGCGAAGCTGTGCGCGGAACAGAAAAAATCGGCGGTCATGGTCAGCCATGACCTGAACCTGGCCTACGGTGTGGCGACGCACGCGTTGCTGCTGATGGGCGACGGCAGCTGGCACGCGGGCGCGGCGCGCGATGTGCTGACGCCGGCGCTGCTCGGCGCCTGCCTTGGCCATCCCATCGAAATCGTCCGGCACGGCGAGCGCATCGTGTTCGTGGCGGCAGAGGAAAATCATGGATAACGAACAAACGAAGAATGACGGCCTGACCGAGCGGCATAACGTACGTATGGCGCGCAAGAAGGAAGTCGTCGACAAGAAGATCGCGGCGGCCACCCGCAACGCCGGCGTGCTCGTCATCACCTGCGGCAACGGCAAGGGGAAATGTTCAAGCGCCGTCGGAATGGTGGCGCGCGCGCACGGTCACGGCATGAAGGTCGGCATCGTGCAATTCATCAAGGGCGCGATCCCGACCGGCGAGGAACAGTTCTTCCGCCGCTTTCCCGACGAGGTCAGTTTCCACGTGATGGGCGAGGGCTATACGTGGGAGACGCAGGATCGCACGCGCGATGTCGAGAAGGCGCAAGCCGCGTGGCAGCGTGCGCGGGAATTGTTGAGCGATCCGGCGATCGGCATGGTGATCCTCGACGAGCTGAACATTGCATTGAAATACAAATACCTCGACGTGCAGCAAGTCGTGACCGATCTGAAGGCACGACCGGCGATGCAACACGTTGTCGTCACCGGTCGCGGCGCGCCGCCGGAACTAATCGACGCGGCTGACACCGTCACCGAGATGCAGCCGGTCAAGCATGCGTTCGCCGCCGGTATCGCGGCGCAGCCGGGCGTGGAGTGGTGACGGTGACAAAGGCTTCGGCTGCACGTACGGTCCTCGTTT
>DATDLO010000430.1:0-3122 GCA_036519215.1 Oxalicibacterium sp. | reverse complement strand
CAAACGGGTCGTCCCGGACAGTGGCAAAGGCGGGAGGTCGTCCACCCGCCTGGAAATTTTACTACCTGCCGTTGCTGTTTAGTCGCTATTCGTCCGCATGCAGCTTGATGACGCCGGCTTGCGGTGCGGTGGTCGCGCACGGTTCTTCATCGAACGCGATATCGCCGTTTGCCATCGCTTCGCCCGTCGGCTGCAGATCGGCGAAGCCGAACAGATCGCGATCCATCAGGTGCGATGGCACGACGGTGGACAGCGAAGAGAAGATATTGTCGACGCGCCCCGGATGTTTCTTTTCCCATTCGCGCAGCATGTTCTTGATCTGCTTGCGCTGCAGGTTTTCCTGGCTGCCGCACAGATCGCACGGGATGATCGGGAAATTCTTCACCGCCGCATAACGTTCGGTATCGGCTTCCTTCACATAGGCCAGCGGGCGGATCACGATGTGGCGGCCATCGTCAGACTGCAGCTTGGGCGGCATGCCCTTGATCTTGGCGCCGAAGAACATGTTGAGGAAGAAGGTTTCCATGATGTCGTCGCGGTGGTGGCCGAGCGCGATCTTGGTCGCGCCTAGTTCGTCGGCCACGCGATACAGGATGCCGCGGCGCAGGCGCGAGCATAGCGAGCAGGTCGTCTTGCCTTTCGGGATCAGGCGCTTGACGATGCTGTAGGTGTCCTGGTTCTCGATGTGGAATGGAATGCCGAGCTTTTCCAGGTAGGCCGGCAGTACATGTTCGGGAAAATTCGGCTGTTTCTGGTCGAGGTTGACGGCGACGATCTCGAAGTTGATCGGCGCGCGCTCGCGCAGCGTCATCAAAATGTCGAGCAATGCGTAGCTGTCCTTGCCGCCGGACAGGCAGACCATGACCTTGTCGCCTTCTTCGATCATGTTGAAGTCGCCGATCGCCTGGCCGACTTGACGGCACAGGCGCTTGTGCAGCTTGTTGTTTTCGTAGGCGATCTTTTCGGCCTGCTTCGCCGTTGGCGGCACCGTTTTTTCTGTTGCGTGCGGCGCTGCGAATTGCAATGCGGTGTCGGACATGTTCAGTCCTCCTTGATGCGGAATACTTCGACGCCGACCGACTGGCAGTCCGGATAGACGTCGGGTTTTTCGGTGGAGACGCGCGCGGCGCGTACTTTCGGATGCGCGAGCATCGCCTTGATGACATCGTCGCACAGCGTTTCCTGCAGATGGATATGGCCTTCGGCCATGCGCTTGGCGATAGTCGAGCGCATGAAGTCGTAGTCCACCACTTCTTCCAGCGAATCGTGCGTCGGCGTCGATTCATTCAGCGGAATGAACAGGTCGACGTTGATCAGCACGCGCTGCTCGCCCTTCTTTTCGAAGTCGTGTACGCCGATGTTGATCTGCACTTCGTAGTCGCGTAGGAACAGGCGGCGACAATTGGCGAGGCTGGGATGAAAGAGGAAGGAATTCATGATTGTCGGTTGAGACGGAAAAAGGATCAGCCGGCGACGAACATCACGTCGCGCGACAGGGGAATCAGGTGCTGGCCGCCGTCGACGACCAGCGTGGTGCCGGTGATGGCTGGCGATTCGGCGAGGAAGCAAACGGCGGCGGCGATGTCGTCCGGCGTGCTGGAGCGGCCCAGCGGCGTGGCCTGATGTGCATGCGCGAAGCCGGCTTCGGTCTGGTTGCCGGATACCAGCGTGATGCCGGGCGCAACGCCGACCACGCGTACCTTTGGCGCCAGCGCCTGCGCCAGCATCGTCGTGGCGCTCTGCAGCGCCGATTTCGACAAGGTGTACGACAGGAAGTCGGGATTCAGGTTGTACAGCTTCTGGTCCAGCAGGTTGATCGCGACGGCTTGCGCGCCTGCCGGCGTTGCTTCATGCAGCGCTTGCGCCAGCAGAACCGGGGCCAGCAGGTTGGCATGCATGTGCGCATCCAGCGAAGCGCGTGAAATATCCTGCACCGTGTCGTAGTCGAAGCGCGATGCATTGTTGACGACGCACGAAATGGGGCCCAGCAACGACGAGGCGCGACGCAGCAGCGCGCGTGCGGCCGCTTCGTCGGCCAGGTCGCACGAGAGTGCAACGGCGCGCCGGCCCAGCGCTTCGATTTCGCCGACGACATCCTGCGCCGCGTCGGCCGACTGCTGGTAATGCACGACGACGTCCCAGCCGCGCTGTGCCAGCGCGAGCGCGATCGTGCGGCCGATGCGCCGGGCGGCGCCGGTCACCAGTGCGGTCTTTCGGGAAGCGTTCGACTGTGCGGACATGATCGTTTCGGTTGTGCCGGAATTTTTGTGCCGGGTGTATCGCTTAAGTTGGATTTGTCGGATTCGGATTATTTGCGCCGATTTCTCTACAATACGCGCCATGCAAGCCCACGCCCATCTACCAGAACCCTCGCCGGACGCACTCGCCGCGTCGCAAGCCCTGAAGCATCTGATCGTCGACGAGATTCGCCGCCATGACGGCTGGATTCCGTTTTCGCGTTACATGGAATTGACGTTGTATGCGCCGGACCTCGGCTACTACAGCGGCGGTGCGGCCAAACTCGGCAAAGACGGTGATTTTACAACCGCGCCGGAGATGACGCCGCTTTTCGGTGCCACGCTGGCGCATCCCATTGGCGAACTGATGGCGCAGAGCGCGCCGCATATCCTGGAATTCGGTGCCGGTACCGGCAAGCTGGCGGCGGACATCCTTGCCGAATGTGCAACGGCTGGTATCGCGGTCGAAAGTTACGCGATCGTCGATCTGTCCGGCGAATTGCGTGCGCGCCAGCAGGAAAGGCTGGCCGCTTATCCGCAGGTGACGTGGCTGGATGCGATGCCGCGGGCGTTTTCCGGCGTGGTGGTCGGCAACGAAGTGCTGGATGCGATGCCGGTGTCGCTGGTGGCAAAGGGCGAACAGGGCTGGCGGGAGCGCGGCGTGGCATGGCGCGACGACCGCTTCGTCTTCGAGGATCGTGAATGCGATGCGGCGTTGCCGGCGCAAATTCCGGAGGCGGATGCGCTGTCGGTCGGCTATGTCACCGAAGTGCATCCGGTTGCGGCAGGCTTCATGCGTTCGCTGGCGGGCATGTTCGACGCCGGTTACGCGCAATCCGGCCGCGGCGGCGCGGCGATCCTGATCGACTACGGCTTCCCGGGCCA
>DATDLO010000429.1:0-4269 GCA_036519215.1 Oxalicibacterium sp. | reverse complement strand
GGGGCCGCGAACCGGAAATCGATGCGCTGCTGCGTCACAGTGGCATGGCAGCCTGATGTGCCGTTTCCGCATTTTCCGCATTCGGTAGATCCGGCAGCATGAACAACGAAGGAGCGTTGCAATGAAGAACCGCTGGTCGTGGCTGCTGCTGTCGCTGCTGGTTTCGGCCAGTGCGCAGGCACAGCTCTACAAATGGGTCGGGCCGAACGGCAAGATCACCTACAGTGATACGCCGCCACCCGCTTCCGCAGGCAAGGTCGAGGAAAAATCCATCGACACCGGCAGCAGCGTCACCAGCAGCCTGCCGTTCGAAGTGGCCGAAGCCGTACGCAGCAATCCGGTCACGCTCTACACCACCTCGAACTGCGAAGGCTGTGCCAGCGGACGCGAATTGCTGAAAGCCCGCGGCATTCCCTTCACCGAAAAAACCGTCAGCAGCGATGAGGACATCGCCCGCCTGAAACAGGCCGGCGGCACCCGCCAGCTCCCTTTCGTGACGATCGGCAGGAACAAGCTGACTGGCGCCGATCCCGATGAATGGAATTCCGCGCTGACTGCCGCCGGCTATCCTGCCACCAGCAAATTGCCGTCCAGTTACCGCAATCCGGCACCGCAACCTGCGGCGCCCAAGAAAACCGAAACGAAACCGGCAGCCGAAGAACCGGCACCGCAGGCACCAGCCGAACGCCCCCCTGCTGCAGGCAATGCGCCGCCCGGTTTCCGCTTCTGATCTGCCGATCCAATGACACGCATCGATTTTCACAGCAACGTTCCCGACAAGCTGGCTTACGCCTGCAGGCTGACGCGCAAGGCGCGCAATGCCGATTTCCGCATCGTGATCCTGGCGCAGGACCGTTCGCAACTGGCGCGGCTCGATGCGATGCTGTGGACGTTTTCCGAACAGGATTTCCTGCCGCACGTGATGGCCAACGATGCCCTCGCCGCGCAGACGCCCATTCTGCTGACCGACGATCCCAAAATGGAATCGCCGCATCACCAGATCCTGATCAACCTGTCCGATACGCCGCCCGAACATTTCGCGCGCTTCGAGCGAATGTTCGAAATCGTCTCGTCCGACGACACCGACAAATCCGCCGGACGCGAACGCTACAGCTATTACAAGCAGCGCGGCTATCCGCTGACCCATTTCGTGGCCGACAACGCATGAACAAATCCGCACAAGACGCCGGCATTCCGATGTTGACGGAAGTCATCCAGCCGCCTCCCGCTCCTGCTCCAGCCCCCGCAGAACCGGAACCGCCGGCTGCCGTTGCCGCAACTCCGCTCGACGAACACGAGCCGCCTGTATTGACGCAACCGATCGATCCGGAACCGATCGACGGCTGGCTCGACGAGGAATGGACGCGTCTCGAACAGAAAGTGGCGGCGCGCACGCTGGCACAGTTGCAGGAACGCATCGATCCGGTGATGGAACAGCATATCGCCGACAGCGTGGCCGTCGCCGTGGAAACGGCGTTAGCCGACATGCAGCGCCATCTGCGCCGCCAGCTGCAACAGACGCTGGAGCAACTGGTACGCGAAGCCGTGGCAGAAGAAATCGAAAACATGCGATTTTCGAAAAATTAAGATTTTTCCCCGATTTTTTCATTTCCGCATGCAAACCACGGTTTTGCACAAGGAATCGCAAATATTCCCCATCAGATTGAATACGCACGCAAGCGATAAGTCCTTAAAATTCAAGGTATCGAATAAAGCTGGGAATTTCAATGAAAGTCATCGTTCTGGGTTCGGGCATCGTCGGCACCGCGTCCGCATGGTTCCTGAACAAGGCCGGTCATGACGTGACCGTTATCGAGCGCCAGCCCGGCGCCGCGCAGGAAACCAGTTTCGCCAACGGCTGCCAGATTTCCGTCTCGCATGCCGAACCGTGGGCCAATCCGGCCGCGCCGAAAAAAATCCTGAAGTGGTTGGGCAAGGAAGACGCGCCGCTGCTGTTCCGCCTGCGTCCCGAATTGCTGCAATGGAAATGGGGGCTGAGCTTCCTGCGTGAATGCACCGAAGCCCGCACCAACGACAACATCCGCCAGATCGTCGCCATTGCCGAATACAGCCGGCAGACGCTGCAGGCGCTGCGTGCCGAAACCGGCATCGAATACGATCACCTGACGCGCGGCATCCTGCACTTCTACACCGATGCGAAAGAGTTCGAGGATTCGCTGCCGGCCGCAAGGCTGATGCGCGAACTCGGTTGTCCGCGCGAATCGATAGGCGCCGATGAAGTCGTGCGCATCGAACCGGCGCTGGCGCATATGCGCGACCGCATCGTCGGCGGCGATTTTACGCAGAGCGACGAATCGGGCGACGTCTACAAATTCACCACGGGCCTCGCGGCACGCGCGGCGACGGCCGGCGTCGATTTCCGTTTCAGCACGACGGTAACGCGCCTGCTCACATCCGGCAGCGGCACGCATGCGAAGATCACCGGCGTGGAAGTCATCGACGGACAGGGCCGCCACCAGACCTTGCATGCGGATGCCTTCGTGATGGCAATGGGCAGCTTCTCCGTGCAATTGCTGAAGCCGCTCGGCGTCGACCTGATGGTCTATCCGGGCAAGGGCTATTCGGCCACCTACAAGGTGACGAATCCGGACACCGCCCCCACCGTCTCGCTGACCGACGACGGCTACAAGCTGGTGCTGTCGCGCCTGGGCGATCGCCTGCGCGTGGCCGGCACGTGCGAGCTGAACGGCTACACACGCGAATTGAATCCGACGCGCTGCGAGGCAATCACGCGCCGCACGCGCGAACTGTTCCCGGATGCCTGCGATTACGACAATCCGACCTATTGGGCCGGCCTGCGTCCGCTGACACCGTCGAACGTGCCCTACATCGGCAGAACGCGCTACGCCAACCTGTTCCTCAACACCGGCCACGGCACTCTGGGCTGGACCATGGGTTGCGGCTCGGGCCGTGCGATCGCCGACATCGTATCGGGCAGCCGGCCGGAAGTGGATTTCCGTTTCACCGGACCGGAATTCAGCTCCGGCCAGTCGGGCGCGCCACGTTCCATTACGGCCTGAGCGTTCCGGCATCGGCCAATAAAAACGGCGCAGCGAATTTTCTCGCTGCGCCGTTTTTACATCCGGTCGCATCAATAGATCGAAGAACGGCATCGAATGACGACACCGCATAGCTGCATCGGATGAATGCCTGGAGTTGATGCGAAAAATTTCTGCGGCAAATCCGGGCATCGAATGAAGCCGCCGGATCAACGCATCATTTTCCCGCCTTGACTTGCACTTCCGGTGCCTTCTCGTCGAACGCAATACGCGTATCGAACTTGGCACGCTTCATCGGAAACCGCGACTGGAAATGCCGCACGTTGCCGGAACCGGAAATCGCGCGGCGCACGAACTGGTAATAGGCATCCATGTCGACTACATGCACGACAAGAAAGTAATCGTAATCGCCGGAAACGAAGTAGCACTGCATCACCTCGGGCTCCTTGTTCATGCGCGCCTCGAATTCCTGCATGCGTTCGTCGGCCTGATTCTCCAGCGACACTTCAAGAAAGGCCAGCATGCCGTAACCCAGTGCAAACGGATCGATCATCGCCACATCGGCGCTGATGATGCCGGCCTCGCGCATCTCCCGGATACGGCGCAAACAGGTCGGCTGCGAAATGTGTACCTTGTCCGCCAGCATGCTGGTCGATATCCGGTTGTCCTTCTGCAGCAGATTCAGCAGCTTGCGGTCGACTTTGTCTAAGGTATGTGCTTTCGGCATGGAATCGTCTCTGGCGTAAAAACCGAACAAAACGCTTGGCTTACCGTTTTCCGATGTTGTATGGTCCGATTATTCAGGATCTTCACGGTCCAAGTGTTGCAGCTAAGTTCAGGTTTTACAATCCTCAGGAGACAAATAATGCAGTTGAAGATGATTTCACTGGCAGGCGTGATGGTGCTTGCGCTGGCAGGAACAGCCTCGGCGCAGGAGCAGGTCGTGCTCATCGGCAGCGTCGCGCCGACCACCGGTTCCGATTCGCACATGGGCAAGGACAATGAAAACGGCACACGCCTGGCTGTCGAGGAAATCAACGCCAAGGGCCTGACCATCGGCGGCAAGAAGATCAAGCTGCAACTGATGGCAGAAGACGATGCCGCCGATCCGCGCCAGGCGACCAATGCCGCCACCAAGCTGGTCGATGCACACGTTTCCGCCGTCATTGGCCATTTGAATTCCGGCACCACGATTCCCGCCTCGCGCATTTATGCCAACGCCGGCATTCCGCAGCTGTCGCCATCGGCC
>DATDLO010000428.1:0-3183 GCA_036519215.1 Oxalicibacterium sp. | reverse complement strand
TGGGAAACCGTCGCCATGGCGACCGCCGGCATGGCGCTGGCGATGCTGGCAGCCGTTCCGATGACGCTGCTGTCGACCGAGCTGCTGTCCATTTCGCGCCTCGGCAGCGGACGCGTGGCGCGCCTTCCGGCATGGCTGCGGCAAACAGTGCGCTGGTTCCTGATCGTGCTGCGCAGCATTCCCGAACTGGTGTGGGCGCTGCTGCTGGTACGCATCGTCGGCCTCGGCCCGACTGCCGGCGTCATCGCGATCGCACTCACCTATTGCGGCATGCTCGGCAAGGTCTATGCCGATATCCTCGAATCGTCGGAAGCGGCTGCATCGAACGCGCTGTTGCAGAACGGCAGCGGCCGCCTTGCCGCGTTTCTGTATGGCGCGCTGCCTGAAGCAAGCTCCGAACTACTGTCGTATACGGTCTATCGCTGGGAATGTGCGATCCGCGGCTCCATCGTCATGGGCTTTGTCGGTGCCGGCGGACTCGGCCAGCGGATGGACGAATCGATCAAGATGATGGCCGGCGGCGAACTGTCGACAATGCTGATCGTGTTCATTCTGCTGGTGGCAGCTGCCGACGGCGTCTCTGCCCTGTTGCGCAGGAGGCTGGATTGAAATCCGAATTACAAGCCGAATTGAAAGCCGAACGCATCCTGCCTCCAGCTCCGCGCATGCACTGGTCGAACGTGCTGCTGCTGATCGGCCTGATCACGCTGGTCGTCGCCAGTTTTGCGACATTGCCGCTGAAATGGCAAGACTTCTTCAGCGCCGATGCGATCCGGAGTTCGCGCGAATTCCTGCACGGCTTCATGCCACCCGAACTGCGGCCTGCCTTCCTGACGAAGATCGGGATCGCTACTTTCGAAACCTTCGCGATGTCCGCCATCGGCACGCTGATCGCCGCATTCTGCGGCGTGCTGCTCGGCCTGCCGGCCAGCGGGCGCTTCGGCCTGACCGCACGACTCGCCACGCGCGGCGTTCTGAACGTGCTGCGTTCGATTCCGGAGCTGGTCTGGGCATCGGTACTGCTGATTGCCGCCGGCCTCGGCCCGTTCGCCGGCACGTTGGCATTGGCCCTGCACACGTTCGGCGTACTCGGCCGTTTGTTTGCCGACGCCTTCGAAAACTGCCCGCCGCAAGCTGCGGCGACGCTGCGCATCAATGGCGCGCATCCGGTTGCAGCTTTCTTCTACGCGACGCTGCCGCAAAGCAGTCCGCAACTGATGTCCTATACGCTGTATCGCTGGGAAAACAATATCCGTGCTGCGGCCATCCTCGGCGTGGTCGGCGCCGGCGGTCTCGGGCAGATGCTGAAATACCACCTTTCGCTGTTCCAGATGCCGCAAGCGGCCAGCGTGATCATCGCGATGATCCTGATGGTTGGCGTGGTCGACGGATTGAGTTATCTGTTGCGGAAGATGATGACCCGCTGACGCACATTGCCGCAACGGCAGCCGAATTCTGTTTCCTGCCGGGGCTGGATTACGCTTGCTGAAGCATTCCAATGCATTCCAATGAAAAACGCGCACCGGCAATCACATTGCCAGTGCGCGTTTCACATTCAGTCCAAAAGATTATTTCTTCGCTTCCGCGGCGGATGTCGGTTTGGCATCGCCTGCTCCCGCACTTGCAGTAGCCAGCGGAACGTACGGACCGGGTGCCGTACAAGGCGGCAACTGCACATTGGGCTTGGGCTTGCCCTTTTCCCTTAAATACTGTGCCGCGACGCGATCCTGCACCAGGCACAACTTGTAAGCGGCAACCTTGCTGCTCCATGCCGTCTTGTTTTTGGCTTCCGCAGCCTTTGCCTTGGCTGCGTCATCCGGTGGCGGCAGTTTGGCCATCGCAGCTCCGGCAACCATCATCGTTCCCAGCACAATCGACCATTTCGCGTTCATCGTCCTCTCCTTCCGGCTCATACAGTCTTTGTCGTCGACGTTGCCGACCCCTTGGAACCGTCCTTGCTCCGTATGCGCGCCACCTTGCCGCTCTGAATATCGTCGTACCAGAGATCGTGGTGTTCCTTCGCCCATGCATCGTCGACATAACCGGTACGCATCGCCTGGTAGGCGCCTTCGGTGCCCACTGTGCCCATGTAAATATGCGCCAGCGCTGCGCTGAAGATCAGTACGGCTGCCACCAGATGAATCACATTGGCGATCTGCATGTTGCCGCGCGTGTAGAGGATGCCCGGCACCAGCATGTCCAGCACGAAACCGGAAGCGCTAACGATCACGCCGAGGAAAACCACGCCGCCCCAGAACCACAGCTTCTCGCCGGCATTGAAGCGGCCGGCATGCGCATGGCCGCGCGCACCGCCCAGCTTTTTCACCCAGTCGATATCGCCCTTGCCGGGGAAATTGTCGCGCACGAAGATCGCGAACATCACGATCAGCGCTACGGCAAACAGCGGGCCGACGAAGTTATGCACGGTCTTGCATGCGTAGGCGATCCAGCCGAACAGGGTGTGTCCGAATATCGGCAAGACGACGTGTTTGCCGAACAGCATCAGCAAGCCGGTGAACGCAAGCACCAAGAAACTGATCGCCACCGTCCAGTGCGTCATGCGCTCGACCGAGGTAAAGCGTTCGATCAGACGTCCAGTGCGCGGTTCTTTTGTGCGCAACGGTCCGAACACGAAATAGAACGCCACGATGCCGACCGCCGCGACGATGATCAGCCAGCCGCCGTACAGCGTCAGCGGGCCATTGCGATACAGTCGCCACGCCTCGCCGGCAGTCGTCGCACGGGCCTGACCGGGGAACTGCGCATGCGGCTGGATCAGCATGCCGGCTTCCAGTGCAGGCAGGCTCGAATAATGGGTCTGACCTTCCTTGATCTGACGATAGACCGGCGCCATGTTGCCAGGCTGCACACGCGTGCGCTCTGCCTGGTTTTGCTGCAAATAACGGATATCGGCCGATTCCACATTCGGCAACGCCTGCGTCGCTGATGGTGGCGCCCCATCCTGCACCGTGCCTTGCGCCGTCTGCGAACCGGACTGCGCCAGCGCTGCACCGGACGTCAGCACCGCAAAGCACACGGCGGTGGCGAGCTTGATGAACCATGGTTGTCTCATGACTATCCCCTCGCTGAGATCAGTTGCCGCCGATCTTCACGTATTCATTCTGCGCCTGCGTTCTGGTGCGCATCTGGTTGTCCCATTCCGTCTTATTGCCCGGCGTCCAG
>DATDLO010000427.1:0-7358 GCA_036519215.1 Oxalicibacterium sp. | reverse complement strand
AGTTCGTTCGGTACATCGATGCGGTAGCTAAGGTTCAGCACCTTCTTCGGTTCTGGTCGCCAGCTCACCGTGTAATTGGCGCGCGTCACGTCCTTCTGCGTCGCACTGTACTGGATTGTCGCCTCGGTGCTCAATTTTTCGGAAAACCGGATTGCAGCGGAAGCCAGCAAGTCGGACTTGGTATCGTTGTTCGGGACCTGATTCGGCAGTGTCACGCGCTGGTCTTCGAAATAGAAGCGCTGGCCTATTGCCAACCGCATGCGTTCCGCGCCGTTCGGCTCGAGATAACGTGTCACCAGCGCTGCCGTCAATTGATCTGCATCGCTGATGCGATCGTAACCGACGAAGCGGTTCTCGCTGAATATCTGCGCAAAGCTCAAATCTGCTTCGCCGGTATCGAAGATCGGCGTGCGGCTCTGGTCGCGATATGGCGTCTTCACGTAGAACAGTCGCGGCTCCAGCGTCTGCGTCATGCTGCTGCCGAACAGCGTTGTGTCGCGCTCGAAGATAAGGCCGCTGTCCAGAGAGAACGTTGGCACTGCATAACCGGGGCTTGAATCGTAAGTCAATCCATTGTTGAACTGCGCTGCCGTATTCTGCAGGTTATAACTGGTGGCAGTCAGCGACACTTTCGGCGTGATGAAATAACTGGGCCGCACAATCGGATAGGAAATCGACGGATTCACGACGAAGCGGTCGCCACGCACATAATCGGGATGCCAGAAGCTGGTCGCCTGCACGGTCGTCGACCAGTCGAAACCGCCGACATCATATTGCTGACCGCGCCAGGTCAGTTGC
Organism: Oxalicibacterium sp.; assembly: GCA_036519215.1. GTDB lineage: Bacteria > Pseudomonadota > Gammaproteobacteria > Burkholderiales > Burkholderiaceae_D > Oxalicibacterium. The sequence continues at coordinate 6,560 of DATDLO010000427.1, read as the reverse complement.
GGCAAACGGTCGTACGGCCGGGAAATCGGCGCATCCGGATCCTGCAACACCTGGTAGTTCGACGCGCGCGCGGTAGCAGCCCAGAAACTACCCTTGTAAGTAAAATTCAAATCCCGCAACAGCAGGCGTTCGGTACTGGTCGCCAGGTTTTGCGAGAAATCGCTTGGATAATCGTCATCCGAAGCGCCGTTCAAGTTCCAGGCGAACGATGCCTGCGGGGTCAGCTGCTGGCTGTGCTGCGACGAAATCGAGTAGCGATCGGTATGCGTCTCGCGGTCGTCGCCCAGATATTCGAACTTGGTCTCGCCTGAATAACTATCGCCTAGGTAACGCGCATCGCCGCCCAGCATCAGCCCGCGGCGTGCAATATAGCGCGGCGACAGCGTGAAATCCCGGTTGGGCGCGATATTGAAGTAATACGGCGTCATGATTTCCAGGCCGCCGCGACTCGATGTGCCGATGCTCGGTGGCAGGAAACCCGATTTGCGCGCGTCGGAGAGCGGGAAGGAAATATACGGGGTGCCGATGATGGGCACATCCTTGAAGTAGATGACGGCCCCACTTGCCGTACCGGTATCCAACCCCTTGTCGAAGGTCATCGTGCTGGACTCCAGGTACCAGTCCGGATTCGGGCCTTCGCAGGTGCTGTAGGTGCCGCTGCTGACGCGCGCCCGTTCCTGCGATTCGAAATCGAGGCGGTCGGCCGTGCCGTGCGCATTGTTCGCCTTCATATGATACGTGGGATTTTCGACGTACCCTTCCCCCGTATCCATCTTCAGGCGCATCTTGTCGCCGGTATAGCGGTCGCCGAAACGCGTCATGCGGACACTGCCGCTCGCCTCGACCTCGTCCTCTTCAATCCAGTAGGTCGCATGATCGGAATTGACCGTCGTCTCGCCGCGCGTGATCTCGACGTCGCGCTCCAGCACGATTTCGCGATCCGGTCGACCCGTCATCTGTTCAGCACTGACATTGGTCGGCGCTTCGTCGTCCGATACCTTGCGTTCCGCGGTGGTCTGCGCGACCGCCGGCAGGGCAACTGCCGCAACCGTCAACGACATTGCCAATCGCCGGGGGGAAAATGATGCAAACAGCCAGGTCATGAAAATAAGTTTTTGAGTACCATCGCTGGCGATTTTCCGACGATTCCGAAATGAATCCCTTATTATATGGGAACTCACCGTCCATAAACCGGATTAGCCTTTCCCCTCATGTCTGCCTCCCCACATCCAGATCCCGCCGACGACGCCCGTCTGACCGAACTGCAACAATGGCTTGCCTCGCTGACGGCTCCGCAACTAACCGTAACTTCGCTGCGCCCGGCCTCTGCCGATGCGAGCTTTCGCCGCTATTTTCGCGTGGATGGGGCCGATGGCGCCAGCTATATCGCGATGGACGCACCACCGCCGCAGGAAGACGTGCGGCCGTTCGTCCGCGTCGCCGGCGTGCTGGCTGAAACCGGCGTCTCGGTGCCCGGCATCCTGGCGCAGGATGTCGACCGCGGCTTCCTGCTGCTGACCGACCTCGGCTCAACCACCTATCTGCAACTGCTGAATCCCGACAACGCGCACAAGCTGTACATGGATGCCATCGAGGCACTCGTGCTGATGCAGGCGCGCAGCCAGCCGGACGTACTGCCCGAATACGATCGTGCACTGCTGCTGCGTGAACTGAAGCTGTTTCCCGAGTGGTATGTCGGCCGTCATCTCGGCGTGACGATGACGGAAAAGCAGGCAGCCGCACTCGACAAGATATTCGATCTGCTGCTGGCCAACAATCTCGCCCAGCCGCAAGTCTATGTGCACCGCGACTACCATTCGCGCAACCTGATGGTGCTGCCTAAGGGCAATCCGGGCATCCTGGATTTCCAGGACGCCGTCTACGGTCCCATCACCTACGATCTCGTCTCGCTGCTGCGCGATGCCTACGTGCAATGGGACGAGGAAATCGTGCTCGACTGGACCATCCGCTACTGGGAGCATGCACGCCGCGCCGGCTTGCCGGTCAACCCGGACATCGACGCCTTCTACCGCGATTTCGAATGGATGGGCCTGCAGCGCCACCTGAAGGTGCTGGGCGTCTTCGCTCGCCTGTATCACCGCGACGGCAAGGATGGCTATCTGAAGGACATGCCGCTCGTGATGGAATACACGCGCAAGGTCGCCCATCGCTACAAGGAACTGGCTCCGCTGGTCAGATTGCTCGACGAACTGGAAAACAAGGCGCCGCAGGTCGGCTACACGTTCTGAGGCATCGCGCCTGCATCTTCGCTCTCACTTACCGTCACAGAAAATGAAAGCAATGATCTTCGCTGCCGGGCGCGGCGAAAGAATGCGCCCGCTGACCGACAGCTGCCCCAAGCCGCTGCTGAAAGTGCGCGGCCGGCCGCTGATCGTCTGGCACATCCTGAATCTGGTACGCGCCGGCATTACCGACATCGTCATCAACCACGCCCACCTCGGCCACATGATCGAGGAAGCATTGGGCGACGGTACACAATTCGGCGCACGCATCACCTATTCGCCGGAAGGCACGGCGCTGGAAACCGCCGGCGGCATCGCCTATGCCCGGCATCTGCTGGGCGATGAGCCGTTCGTCGCCCTTGCAGCAGACATCTACTGCCCCCATTTCGATTTCGAGCAGGTCAAGAACGTGCTGGAGGACAACGACGTCTGGGGCAATCCGCATCCGCTCGACCAGCGCGACGTCGCCTGGTTGTACCTGGTGAAGAATCCGGCACACAATCCCAAAGGGGATTTCGCATTGCACAGCTTTTCCATCGCCAACGAAGGCGAACCGCGTTACACGTTCTCCGGCATCGGCGTCTACCGGCCGTCGATGTTCAATAGCATCGCCGCCGGCGAAACCGCCAAACTGGCACCGCTACTGCGCGAATATGCGGTGCGTGGCCAGGTCGGCGGCGAACTGTATCGCGGCGACTGGACCGACGTAGGCACACCGGAACGCCTGGAACAACTGAACGCGCCACTGACAGGAAGAACATGATGAACTTCAAGGTTTATGCCGATCGACGCGCAGCGCTGCTCAAGCAAATGCAGGCCAAAGGAGGCGGCATCGCCATCGTCCCGACCGCGCCCGAAGTCATGCGCAATCGCGATGCCGACTATCCGTATCGGCACGACAGCTATTTTTATTACCTTTCCGGTTTCACCGAACCGGAAGCCGTCATCGTACTGGTCTGCGGCGAGCATGCGAATCAATCCATCCTGTTCTGCCGCGAAAAGAATCTGGAACGCGAAATCTGGGATGGTTTCCGCTACGGTCCGGATGCTGCCCGCGAAGCATTCGGCTTCGATGTCGCCTATCCGATCGGTGCGCTCGATACCGAACTGCCGAAACTGATGGCCGATGCGCCGGCGCTGTTCTATGCGCTCGGCAGCAGCGAGAAACTCGATGCGCAGGTGCAGCGATGGCTGCAAAGTGTGCGCAATCAGGCGCGCGCCGGCGTCTTGCCGCCCGCATCCGCCTATGATGTGCAAGTACTGCTGGATGAAATGCGCCTGAAGAAGGATGCGACCGAGATCGACATCATGCAGCGCTCGGCCGATATTGCTGCCGCTGCGCATCGACGCGCCATGCGCATCGCCCGGCCCGGTGTGCGCGAATATCATCTGGAAGCCGAAATTCTGCACGAATTTCGCAACAACGGTTCGCAGTTTCCCGCCTATGGCTCCATCGTCGCCACCGGCGCCAATGCCTGCGTGCTGCACTACCGCGCCAGCGATGCAGAGCTGAAAGATGGCGATCTGGTTTTGATCGATGCCGGCTGCGAGCTGGACAGCTACGCTTCCGACATCACGCGCACCTTTCCCGCCAACGGCAAGTTCTCGGGACCGCAAAAGGAACTCTACGAAATCGTGCTCGCCGCACAAACCGCCGCCATCGCCGAAACCACGCCCGGCAAGCGATTCATGGACGGCCACGACGCTGCCGTCAAAGTCCTTGCGCAAGGTATGCTCGATACCGGCCTGCTGGACAAGAACAAGGTCGGTTCGCTGGACAGCGTCATCGAAACCCGCGCCTACAGCCAGTTCTACATGCACCGCACCGGCCACTGGCTCGGCATGGATGTACACGACGTCGGCGACTATCGCGACGCCTACCTGAACGGCAACGAACGTCCCTGGCGCACGCTGCAGCCCGGCATGGTGCTGACGGTCGAGCCTGGCATCTACGTGCGGCCAGCGGAAGGCGTGCCCGAGCAATATTGGAATATTGGCATCCGCATCGAGGACGATGCGCTGGTGACGGAAAACGGCGTGCACATCCTCAGCGCAGCCGCACCCAAGACCGTTGCCGATATCGAAGCGCTGATGCAACAGTAGCCATGCGCCTCGATTACGACATCGCGATCTGCGGTGCCGGCCCCGTCGGCCTGGCATTGGCCGCTTCGCTCGTCGAGTACGGCGTGGCGCCGCAGCGCATCGTCGTCATCGATGCCCGCAGTGCCGAACAGGGGGCGCGCGATCCGCGTTCGATCGCGCTGTCCTACGGCAGCCGCCAATTGCTTGAAACAGTACACGCATGGCCAGCCGGCGCCACGCCGATCCACCAGATCCATGTATCGCGCCGCGGCCATTTCGGCCGCACGCTGATCGATCGCGATGACTACGCGCTGCCCGCACTCGGCTATGTCTGCCGCTATGGCGCCATCGTCTCCGCACTGGATACGCAAGCGGCATCGCTTGGCATTGCCGCGATTCGCCCCGCATCCGTACTCGGCATCACGGAAACCACCGATGCTGCAACCGTACACTTCAGCGAACGTGCCGACCTGCATGCGGCCATCGTGGTCCAGGCCGAGGGCGGCGTCTTCTCCGATCAAACCCGCAAGGCGCTGCATCGCGATTACGACCAGACCGCCATCGTTTCGCATGTCACGGCCAGCGCGTCGATCGCACATCGCGCTTTCGAACGCTTCACTGATGAGGGCCCACTCGCCCTGCTGCCGCAGGACGACGGCTATGCGCTGGTCTGGTGCGCCCGCCCGCAAACGACAGCACGCCTGCTGGCGCTGGACAATCGCCATTTCCTGACCGAACTGCAGCAGGCTTTCGGTACGCGCCTCGGCACGTTCGTGACTTGCACTCCGCGTCATGCCTTCCCGCTCGGATTAAATGCTCACGCGCCTTCCACCGCGCGCACGATCGCGATCGGCAATGCCGCACAAACGCTGCATCCAGTCGCGGGGCAGGGCCTCAATCTGGGATTGCGCGATGCAGTCACGCTGGCACGCGCACTGTCGCAACAAACACAAGCTGCCGCATTGCAGGAATTCGCCCGGCAGCGCCAACCGGATCGTAATCTCACCATTCATCTGACCGATCTGATGGCGCGCATTTTCGCCAGTGCGCCATCAGGCAGCCCGTCGCAAATACTGTTGGGCTTGTCGCTGGGGCTGGCGGATGGGATTCGGCCTGCCAAACGATTACTGGCCGAACAGATGATGTTCGGACGGCGCAGCTGAGTCCAACGCCGCTGAAATAAAAAATCCGCCCAGAAGGCGGATTTTTTTATTGTTGAAGCGATGCATGAAGTGCAGTCAAACTACGCCTCACTGCACACGAATTGAACGGTAAGCAGAACAGATCAGGTGTCAGGTACCGACTTCGGCACGCTGGAATTCTGCCCAGTCTACCTGTGCCGCCTTGCGGGAACCACCGTCGGTCATCGTTTCGAAGCAGCGCGCCTTCGTCGATTGAATTGCATCGATCAGGAAGTCTGCATCGTAAGCCTTCAACAGATGCGACTGATGCGTTTCCATGTACTTCTTGATACGGTCGCGTTCGCTGTCCAAATTTTGCAGGCTATGGAAAATTTCATCATCCCAATGCCAGCTCAAACCCAGCTCGTAGAAAGCCGCGTTATACGCAGCGAGATGGCAGGCAACAGCGTCACGAATCGGGCATTGCTCAAGTGCGGTCATCATTGCACTCTCCTTCAGAATTAGGATGTCGTCTTGCGGAACCAGTCCGCAATGCATGGTTTTGCAGACTTCAAGTGCATCCTAGGCCCATTCTGATATTACGGATAGTTAAAGTATTTAATGTTAATCATAATTCATAGGGAATAATTAGAAAATAACAATTCCGTCAAGGAAAGCGAAAATTCCTTTAATTACAGTCACTTATGATGAATACATCAAGAAAATCGATACAAGCCACCACAATTTGATCCGGCTATTGCAACGACAATGGCCGCCCAAGTGTCGGTAATTTGCATCACATTTCCCCGCCGCCACGCTTGGCAGGAAAAAACGGGTCAGGAAACGGCATCATCTGCCGGGGCGATGTCGTCGAACACGATGCGATCCGCACCGCTCAACAATAGAAAGTGGCGTCCGCTGCAGCGCGCAAACAGCGACATCTTCAACCGCTCCGCCACCATGTGCCCCATTTGCGTCGCTCCCGAGCGCGAGAGCAGGAAAGGAATGCCCATCTGCGCGCCTTTCATGACCATCTCGGAGGTCAACCGGCCCGTCGTATAGAAAACCTTGTCGTCGCCGGGCATGCCGTCGTACCACATCCTGCCGGCAATCG
>DATDLO010000426.1:0-2689 GCA_036519215.1 Oxalicibacterium sp. | reverse complement strand
CATCCGCATCTTCGATCGCAAGCGCATTGATCCGCAGGATTTCGCGCCGTATTTCTCGTCTGTCACGGTGGGCACCATCATGGCCGGCGGCGTCCGTTACTGGTATGCGGACGGCCACGATTTCAACTATCCGGTTTATCGCGAACGCATTTTGAAGACGGTAGCCGACAAGTACTACCGTATTCCATCTTTCCTGCCGATGAACGGCTGCCCGTTCCTGGAGCGCTACGATCTGCCGCGCCCGCCGGCGCACTAACGACACGAATGACTGCGTCGCCGGTAAAAATCCGGCAGCCGATGTAAAGTGTCGCATCCGGATGCCGGACGGGTTTTGCCCCTCCGGCATTTTTCAATCCGGCCTCTGTAATTTCTCCCGTATCCCCGGCAAGCAGCAATGGAAATCTTCGAACGCATCCTCGGCATCATCCTGCCGGTTTTCATCATCATCGCGCTCGGCTACAGCTATGCACGTTTGCGCGGCGAGGCCGTGCGCGGCGACATGCTGGCGGTCAACCGTATCAGCATGGATGTCCTGTGTCCGCTGCTGATCTTTACCGCACTGGCGGCCAAGGATTTCGATCTGATGCACAACGGCACGCTGATCCTGGCCGGCGCGTTGATCTCGATCGGTTCCGGTGCGCTGGCATGGCCGGTGGCACGTCTGTTCGGTTACGACGTGCGCAGCTTCGTGCCACCGATGATGTACAACAACTGCGGCAACATGGGGTTGCCGCTGGCGGTGCTGGCTTTTGGCGGTGCCGGTCTCGGTTCGGCGGTGGCGCTGTTCATGGCCTGCAATCTCGTCTATTTCTCGCTCGGCATCAAGATTCTGGAAAGCGGTCGCAGAGAAGGCGTGCGCGTATCGCCGTGGAAGTTTCTCGCCAATCCGATGATGATCGCGATGATGATCGGCACCGCATTCGCCGCCGTGCATGTGCCGCTGCCCGGGCCGCTGTTTCAGGCGATGAAGATGCTGGGCGACGCCTGTATTCCGCTGATGCTGTTTTCGCTCGGCGTGCGGATGATGGACGTGAACTTCCGCAGCTGGCATATCGGCGTGGTCGGTGCGATCGTCTGCCCGGCAGGCGGCATCGTTGTCGCGCTGCTGCTTGATCAGGTGCTGGGGCTGACGACAGAACAGCGCGGCCAGATGTACTTGTTTGCTTCGCTGCCGCCAGCCGTGTTCTGTTTCATGATGGCAGAGCAGTACAAGCAGGAGCCGGACAAGGTGGCATCCATCGTGCTGCTCGGAAATCTGGCGGCGCTGGTGTTCGTGCCGCTGGGTTTGTGGCTTGGACTGCCGAAATGAAAAAGGAAAAGGCGAACTACGGTTCGCCTTTTTGTTTGATTTCGCGTGAATGAGCGGGGCTCGGCGGCACCGGACGTGGCGCTTATTCGGTGGCAAGAATCGCGAAGCCGTCGCCGATGCGCATGTCGTCCGCCTCGTCCACTTGCGTCGCATGGACCTGATCCACGCGCGCCATTGCCGGTCCGCGATGCGCCCACGCGATCAACTGCTGCACGGCGGTTTCATCACCGCGAATCATCGCTTCGACCGAACCGTCGCGGCGATTGCGCACCCAGCCTGATATGCCGAGTGCGCGCGCCTGCGCATCGAAGCCGGCGCGATAGCCGACGCCTTGCACGATGCCGATGATGCGCAGGTGTTTTGCCACGATCACTTCTTCAGTAGCGGCGCCAGATACTTGCCGGTGAAGCTGGCGGGATTCTGCGCCACGTCTTCCGGCGTGCCGGTCGCGATGATCTGACCGCCACCAGCGCCGCCTTCGGGGCCAAGATCGACGATCCAGTCGGCCGTCTTGATGACGTCGAGGTTGTGCTCGATGATGACGACCGTGTTGCCCTGGTCGCGCAGGCGATGGATTACCTTCAGCAGCAGGTCGATATCGTGGAAGTGCAGGCCGGTGGTCGGTTCGTCCAGGATGTACAACGTGCGGCCGGTATCGCGCTTCGACAATTCCAGCGACAGTTTCACGCGCTGCGCCTCGCCGCCGGAGAGCGTGGTCGCACTCTGGCCGAGACGGATGTAGCCGAGGCCGACGTCCAGCAGCGTCTGCAGCTTGCGCGCGATGGCTGGCACCGGCTTGAAGAATTCATGCGCTTCTTCCACCGTCATACCCAGTACTTCGGTGATGCTCTTGCCCTTGTACTGGATCTCCAGCGTTTCGCGGTTGTAGCGATTGCCGTGGCAGACGTCGCACGGCACATAGACGTCCGGCAGGAAGTGCATCTCGACCTTGATCACGCCGTCGCCCTGGCAGGCTTCGCAGCGGCCGCCCTTCACGTTGAACGAAAAACGTCCGGCCGAGTAACCGCGTTCCTTCGCCTGCGGCACAGTGGCGAACAGTTCGCGAATCGGTGTGAAGAGGCCGGTATACGTCGCCGGGTTCGAACGCGGCGTGCGGCCGATCGGTGCCTGGTCGACGGAGATCACCTTGTCGAAATGCTCGAGGCCGGAAATCGATTCGTGCGCCGCCGGTTCCGCCTGCGAACCATACAGATGGCGCGATGCAGCCAGGTACAGCGTGTCGTTGACCAGCGTCGATTTGCCCGAGCCGGAGACGCCGGTCACGCAGGTCAGCAAACCGACAGGCAGTTCCAGCGTGACGTCTTTTAGATTGTTGCCGGACGCACCGGTGATGACGAACTGCTTCTTCGGATTCGGTGC
>DATDLO010000425.1:0-3762 GCA_036519215.1 Oxalicibacterium sp. | reverse complement strand
ATGCCAAATGCGGATTGCGGTTGGACGACATGGCAACGTGTGTCGCCGGATCGATGACGCAGAAGGCGAATTCGCCGGGAATCGCCGCGCCATCCTTGAAAGAGTCACTCCACAGTTTCATCATGTCCTCGTCGTTCGGTGTTGGCGCATTGTAGCGGGATTGCGGCAAACGATCAGCCGGGGCGGACTTCGCCCGGCCGGATCTGTAGCCAGAATGTCACCGGTCCGTCGTTGGTCAGCGAGACCTGCATGTCGGCGCCGAAACGACCTGTTGCAACCGTCGCCTGCGTATGTGTGTCGCGCGCCAGCTGAACGAAACGCTCGAACAATGCACGCGCTTCGTCCGACGGCGCAGCCGGCGTGAACGATGGCCGCGTGCCGGAACGCGTATCGGCCGCCAGCGTGAACTGCGGCACCAGCAGCAGGCCACCGCCGATGTCGGCAATGCTGCGGTTCATCTTGCCGGCATCGTCGGCGAAGACGCGATACGACAACAGCTTGGCCAGCAGCGCAGCAGCTTCCTTTTCGGTATCGCCGCGCTCTGCGCAAACCAGCACCATCAAACCCGCGCCGATCTCGCCGACGGTTTCGCCGCCGACATCGACGTGCGCCTGCGTTACCCGTTGCAACAGGGCGATCATGTTCTGACAGGCACAATCAAAACGACGTTATACCGGCTCCGCGCCAGCGTCATGCCAGCGTCACGCGCGCGAACTTACGCTTGCCGACCTGCACCACGCAGGTGCCGGCTTCCACTTTCAAGGCCTTGTCGCTGACGACGGTGCCATCGATACGCACGCCGCCCTGCTCGACCATGCGCAACGCTTCCGATGTCGACGCGCACAGATTGGCCTGCTTTAGCAACTGGCCGATGCCGAGCGGCGCGCCAGACAAGGCGACTTCCGGAATGTCGTCCGGGATGCCGCCCTTGGAACGATTGACGAAATCGTCCAGTGCACCATCAGCCGCCTGTGTCGAATGGAAACGCGCGACGATTTCCTTCGCCAGCAGCACCTTGATGTCGCGCGGATTGCGGCCGCCTTCGACCTCGCTGCGGAACTGTGCGATCTCGTTCAGCGAACGGAACGACAGCAATTCATAGTAGCGCCACATCATCACGTCGGAAATGCTCATCACCTTGGCGAACATCGTGTTGGCCGGCTCGGTGATGCCGATGTAGTTGCCTTTCGACTTCGACATTTTCTCGACGCCGTCCAGGCCTTCCAGCAGCGGCATCGTCAGGATGCATTGCTGCTCCTGGCCGTAGCTCTTCTGCAGCTCGCGACCGACCAACAGGTTGAACTTCTGGTCGGTGCCGCCGAGCTCCAGATCGGATTTCAGCGCAACGGAGTCATAGCCCTGCATCAGCGGGTACAGGAATTCGTGCAGCGAGATCGGCGTGTTCGAATGGAAACGTTTGGTGAAATCCTCGCGTTCGAGGATGCGCGCCACTGTGTACTTGGCGGCCAGTTCGATCATGCCGCGCGCGCCCAGCGGATCGCACCATTCGGAGTTGTAACGGATCTCGGTGCGCTGTGCATCGAGCACCAGGCTTGCCTGCGCGAAATAGGTCTTCGCGTTTTCCTCGATTTGCTCTCTGGTCAACGGCGGTCGCGTGACATTGCGGCCCGACGGATCGCCGATCATCGACGTGAAGTCGCCGATCAGGAAAATCACCTGGTGCCCCAGGTCCTGCAACTGGCGCAGCTTGTTGAGAACGACCGTGTGTCCCAGATGCAAATCCGGCGCGGTCGGATCCAGTCCGAGCTTGATGCGCAGCGGCTTGCCGCTTTGCTCGGAGCGCGCCAGTTTCTGCGCGAACTCGGATTCAATCAGCAGCTCCTCGACGCCGCGTTTCGCGACCGCCAGGGCCTCCTGCACGGAATCGGAAAGCGGAAGTGCAGCTGCACTGGAGGAAGATGAAACGTCCATGTCGAGAAAAATTGTAAGAAAAAGAGAAAAAGCGGGGAAAAAGGGATGTAGGAAAAGCAGAAGCCGGTACAATGCCCGTTTATTTAAATCTGCAAATTCCTTTATTTAACCTTGCCGTCCCGAATCTGATAAAAGCAACAAGATAGAAACCGACAAGCGGCTGATTTTAACTTATTGCATGTTGACATTGAACAGATTCCTGAGCGCCGCCTCAGCAGGAAAGAAGTTACTTCTCGGTTCATCGCGTAAAACCCGCATCGTTTCCGCCTCTGCATTGCTCCTGGCCCTGTGTGCCTTTGGCGCAGCCGGCGTCGCCCCGATGGCGCCCGATGCGGACGATCTGCCGATCAAGTCCATCACGCGCGAATTGCAACTCCCGCAACTGTCCGAACAGATCGCGGCACTGGACGAAAGCAGCCAACACTACATCAACGAAGAGCGCGTGCGTTACGGCGATACGCTGGGCACGCTGCTCGATCGCCTCGGCGTCGACGACAACGATGCCGTCAACTTCATCAAATCCGATCCCACCGCCCGCAACCTGCTGAGCCTGAAGGCCGGCAAGCGCGTACAGGCGCAGACCGACCAGAACGGCGAACTGACCAGCCTCAGCAGCACGGTCATGGACAGCCGCGACGGCAAGGTGCGCAACATCGTCATCACGCGCGACGGCGACAAGTTCACCTCGACCGACACGCCGGGCGTGCTGGAACGCCGCGTCGAAATGCGTACCGGCACCATTCGCTCGTCGCTGTTCGCCGCTACCGATGCCGCGCAGATTCCCGACAACGTCGCCATGCAGATCGTCGACATGTTTTCGACCGACATCGACTTCGGCTCCGACCTGCGCCGCGGCGACCGCTTCAACGTCGTCTACGAAACATTCTGGATGAACGGCCAATTCGCCTATTCCGGCCGCGTGCTGGCGGGCGAATTCATGAACGGCCCGTCGACCTATCAGGCGGTGTGGTTCGATGAACCGGGCAAGAGCGGCGGCTATTACAGCTTCGACGGCAAATCGCTGAAGAAAGCCTTTCTCAAGTCGCCGCTGCAATTCACGCGTATTTCGTCGGGCTTCTCGATGCGTCGCCACCCGATTTCCGGAAAGTGGAAAGCCCACAAGGGCGTGGACTTCGCCGCAGCCACCGGCACGCCGATCCGTGCCTCCGGCGACGGCACGATCACCTTCGTCGGCCAGCAACGCGGCTACGGCAACGTGATCATGATCAAGCACTGGTCCAACTATTCGACCGTCTACGGCCACATGAGCCGCTTCGCGAAGGGCATGCACAAGGGCATGAAGGTTTCGCAGGGCGATCTGATCGGTTATGTCGGCATGACCGGCTGGGCAACCGGCCCGCATCTGCATTACGAATTCCGCGTCGACAATGTGCCGCGCGATCCGCTGAAGATCAACATCCCGAATGCACAGCCGCTGGTCGCATCGCAAATGCAGCGCTTCCGCGCCGTCGCATCGGACATGTCGCATCGCTTCGCATTGCTGACGCCGAAAAACGAAAACGTGCAGTTGGCCGCAAAGTAATTCTTTCCGCCGCCGCGATCGATGCGGTGGCCGTCAACCGTTCGTCTGGTGTAGAGTGACTGCTCTTCCATCGGACGGACGGTTTTTTTCATGTCTTTTTTCCCGCAACAAAACGACACGGGCAACGTGTCGCTCTACATCGGCCTGATGTCAGGCACCAGCCTTGACGGCGTCGACGGCGCACTCGCCGCATTCGGCGAAGACGGCACGCTGCGCGATACGCTCGCCAGTGCACACATTCCTTTTCCCGACGACCTGCGCGCCGAACTGATGGCCTTGCAGGAAAG
>DATDLO010000424.1:0-2516 GCA_036519215.1 Oxalicibacterium sp. | reverse complement strand
AAGTATGCCCGCTACCCAGCGTTTCGACTGCCGACATGATGCGGGCGCGCTGGCGCCATGCCTTGAACGTCAAATCGGTTTCTGCGGGAAACAGCCGTGTGATGGTACGAGCCGATGCACCCGCTTCCTGCGCCAGCAGATCGAGATCCTGCGTGCCGGCCGGATCGGCCAGCACCAGATCGGCAACGCGGCGTGCACGCGGATCGGTCGGCAGCGGCATGAAAGTCGCTGCATCCTCGTCTTCTGCCAGTTCGTACAGCGCCATCGCCACCAGCAGACCGATGCGCTGCGGATCGTTATCTTTCCTGAATGCGGCCAGTATGGTTTCACGCAGCAGCGGGCGCACGGCGACCACAAACTCGTGCTGCAACCGTCCTGTCTCGGGATGCGTGGCCAGCCACGACGGCGGCACCAGCAAGGCGCGCATCTCGATATCGGCCAGCACATCCACTGCATGCTCGATGCCCGGCGGCAGCCACACGGCGCGCGCCGGCGGCACCAGCCAGCGTCCCTTCGGCGTGGTGACCTGCATGATGCCGCTGGAGGCATACAGCAGCTGCGCCTCGCGATGCACATGCAGGCCGAGACGCATGCCGCGCGCATAACGCGTCGCCGAAACGATCATGTGCGCGCCATTTGCGGGCGGAGACGATGATGGCGTCTTGTCGATGTCAGTTGTCCTTTCATTGAAGAACAGACAGATTACGCTGTCAGCGTTCTTTTGGAAAGACTCGTCATGCACTCTGCTCGCACTGTCATCAATTACATCAACATTGCCCACTTCATCGATCACTATGCGATGCTGGTCTTCGCCGCCGCCGTGATCGTCATGGCGCCGGTGTTCGGCGTCGGCTACGCCGAACTGCTGCCGTATGCGACGCCCGGCTTCATTGCCTTCGGCGCCGGTTCGCTGCTGACCGGCTGGCTGGGCGACCGCTGGAGCCGCCGCCACATGATGGTGATCTTCTTCATCGGCATCGGCTTCGCAATGATCGCAACCGGACTGGCGCAGACGCCGCGCCAGCTGGGCGTGGCGCTGCTGGCCATCGGCCTGTTCGCGGCGATCTATCATCCGGTCGGCACCGCGATGCTGGTTGCGCATGCCGGCAAGCTGGGGCGTGAAGTCGGCGTCAACGGCGTCTGGGGCAATCTCGGCGTGGCATCGTCGGCGCTGGTAACCGGCGTTGTCTGCCAGTACCTCGGCTGGCGCTGGGCCTTCGTGCTGCCGGGGTTGATCGCGATTGCGGCAGGCATCCTGTTCGCCGGCAATGTGCGTCACGCCGACAGCCCGTCCCACGCCGCTGTCACAGGCAAATCGGCACACAACATGGGGCATGGATCGAAACATGCGTCCAGGAAAATACTGGTCCGCATCCTGTTCGCGCTGGCCGTCACCATCGTTGCCAGCTCCACCACATTCAATGCGTTGACGATCTCGCTGCCCAAACTGTTTACGGAGCGGCTGTCCGGCCTGACCACCAGCCCGGCGCTGATCGGTGCCATCGCCGCTGCCACCTACGCCTTCGGCGCCATTGCGCAATACATCATCGGCCACCTGCTCGACCGCCATTCGCTGAAGTCGCTGTTCCTGCCGCTGGCGCTGATCCTCGCGCCGCTGCTCTACCTCGGCGCCACCCTGTCCGGCGTGCCGCTGGTGCTGGTCTGCGTCGGCATCATCATCGGCATCTTCGGCCAGATCACGGTCAACGATGCAATGATCGGCCGTTACACCAGCGACGAATGGCGCGCCCGTGCCTATGCGATCCGGTATTTCATCGGATTCACCGCGGCCGGCGCTTCGGTCGGGCTGGTTGCCTGGTTGCACGAACGCGGAGGATTCACGCTGATGCTGCAGGCGATGGCGGGCTTGTGCGTGCTGGTGATCGTCGGTGCCCTGGTTTTTCCGGGGAAGGAGCAAGTGTCGGCGCGCTGAAACACCTCCATCAGGACCGTCCTGCGTCGCGGCCTGATGCCCGATGACGTTTTCCGGATTACAGTTAACGCTCCATCTGTAATCCGGAAAAAACAATGCAAAACGAAAAATTCCTGCGCATGGCGATCGATCTCGCGCGCGACAATGCCGGCCACGGCGGTCGCCCATTCGGCGCAGTGCTGGTAAAGACGGCGCCGTCATCGCGACCGGCGTCAACCGGATTCTTTCCACCAACGATCCAACCGCGCATGCGGAACTGTCCGCGATCCGCGAAGCATCGGCCAAACTGGGTTCGCCGCGCCTGGACGGCTGCACGGTCTACGCCAGCGGCCAGCCTTGCCCGATGTGCCTGGCGGCGATTCACCTGACCGGCATACGCGAAGTGGTCTATGCCTATTCGAACAGCGATGCGCAACCCTTCGGTCTTTCTTCCGCCGCCGTCTACGCACAGCTCGCGCTACCGCTCGAACAGCAATCGATCGTCATCTCGCAGATGCCGATGGGCGAACCCGATCTTTATCGGGAATGGCAATCGCGTAGCGCTTCATAAGCGCGCTCCCAATGGCAGGATCCACCGCGGCAT